>JALYWQ010000362.1 GCA_030852625.1 Actinomycetota bacterium | reverse complement strand
CCGTGTACCTCTACATCATGTCGCCGGCCCTCGAGGCCCTGTGCCGGGCCTGGTTCGACGACGAAGACGGCACGATCTACACGAGCCTCGTCGGCGGGAGCCAGAGCAAGACCACCGAGGAGAACATCGCCCTCTGGGAGCTGTCCCGATCGGTGCTCCGGTCGCCGGCACTGCTCGACCTGGTCCGCACCAGCCCCGACGACCAGCTCCTCGACGCCATCAGCGCGTCCGCCCACGGCGCCTCGTTCCGGGCCGAGCTCGACGCCTTCCTCGAGGCCTACGGCCACCGCGGCGGGGCCGAGCGCGACGCCTACCACCGGCGCTGGCGGGACAACCCCGCCGGGGTCTTCCAGTCGGTCCGCCTGATGGTGGAGCTCGACGATGAGCAGTCGCCCGCGGTGCACGCCCAGCGCCAGGAGGCGCGCATGCGGGACACCAAGGCCCGGTGCCTCGAGCGGCTCCGCGCTGAGCCCGATGAGCTGGGCGAGTTCGAGTGGCTGGCCCGCTTCCACGACCTGACCGGCCGGCCCAGGACCAGCCGCGCTGACCTGTTCGAGTGGTTCGTCGAGCACGTGCAGGACTGGTACTTCTACCGGGACTTCGAGCGGTTCTACAACGACAAGAACATGGCCCGGAACCGCTACCACCTCACGGGGATCGGTCGGAAGTTCGAGGCCGCCGGGCTGGTGCACGACGAGGAGGACACGTTCTTCCTCGGCAAGGACGAGATCCTGGCCGCGGCCGCCGGCGAGCTCACCGCCCGGCAGGTGCAGACGCGCGTGCGGGTGCGCCGCAAGGTGTACGAGAAGTACTCCCGCCAGGAGCCGCCGAAGTACCTCCGGGGTTGGGAGCCGTTCGATGACGACCTGGTCGACGCCGAGGGCGCCCTGGCCGGCATCGGGGCCAGCACCGGCGTGGTCACCGGCGTGGCCCGGGTGTGCCGCGACCTCTCGGAGATCGGCAAGGTGCGCCCCGGCGACATCCTCGTCACCGTGGCCACCGACCCCGGTTGGACCACGGTCTTCTCGATCGTCTCCGGTGTCATCGTGGAGACCGGCGGGGTGGTGGCCCACGCGGTGATGATCTCGCGGGAGTACGGGCTCCCGTGCGTGTCCAACCTCTCGAAGGCGTGCGACTCGATCCCCGACGGCGCGCTGATCACCGTGAACGGTTCCACCGGACGGGTCGTCGTCCACGACGAAGAAGGAGCAGCATGAGCACCCCGCTCGACGTGCAGGGAAAGGTCGCCGTCGTCACCGGTGGCGCCGGCGGTGTCGGTGCGGCGGTCGCCCGCCGCTTGGCCGGCATGGGGGCCACGGTGGCGGTCCTCGACGTGGCCGACGAGCCGGGGGAGCGCCTGGCCACTGAGCTCGGCGGCGCCAGCTGCTACCGAAGCCTCGACGTCACCGACGCCGACGCATGGGCGGCGACCCTCGACGAGCTGGCCGGCACCCTCGGCCGGATCGACGTCGCCCACCTGAACGCCGGGATCATGAGCCGCCCGATCGGCGCGCCGGGTCTCGACGATCCGCTGGCCACCTGGACCCACGACGTCTACCGGCGCGTGATGGCGGTGAACGTCGATGGCGTCGCCCTCGGGATCCTGGCCCTGCTCCCGCACCTGGAGGCCGACGGGGGCGACATCGTGGTCACCTCGTCGATGGCCGGCCTGATGCCCTACCCGCTCGACCCCGCCTATTCGATGTCGAAGCATGCGCTGGTCGGCCTGGTGCGCAGCCTCGGCCCGATCCTCACCACGAAGTCGGTCCGGCTCAACGCGCTGTGCCCGGGCGGGATCGACACCGCGCTCGTCCCGCCGGACATCCGCAGCTTCGGCCCGTTGGCGTCGCCCGACTACATCGCCGCCACCGTGGTCTCGATCCTCGAGTCCGGTGCCACCGGCGAGGTGTGGGCCGCCCTCGGCGAGGAGCTCGGCGCCTGGCCCCTGCCGCTGCCCGACCTCATGGCCGGAGCACCCACGCCGTGAGCCTCACGCCGGCCGACGACCGGCACCACGAGGTGCCGACCCCGGACCCCATGTGGACCGAGACCACGTGGTGGGGGATCGTCGTGCCCGACCGGTCGTTGGGCGGGATGATCTACACCCTCCTGCGCCCCAACCTCGGCGTGGCCACACTGCTCGTCGCCCTGTGGGACGCCGAGGCCACCGAGCCCTGGCGGGTGCCGTACCACCGGAGCCAGTGGCACATCCCGTTCCCGAGCGGTGACCTCGACGACATCGACATCGGCGGGTTCCGGCTGCAGGCCGTGGAGCCGTTGCGCTCCTACGAGCTGGCCTTCACCGACGGCGACGCGGTGTCGATCGACCTCCGTTACGACGCCGTGATGGAACCGCACGTGGTGATGGCCGACCGGGAGGCCGGCCACTTCGACCAGCTCGGCCGCCTCACCGGCACGATCACGCTGTCGGGGGACACGGTGGAGGTGGGGGACCTCGCCATCCGGGATCGCTCC
>JALYWQ010000354.1 GCA_030852625.1 Actinomycetota bacterium | reverse complement strand
CCTCAGTCGGTGAGGACGTCGACGAGCTTGCGCCCCTTGCGCTGCCCGAACTTCACCTTGCCGGGGGCGAGGGCGAAGAGGGTGTCGTCGCCACCCCGGCCCACGTTCTCACCGGGGTGGAAGCGGGTGCCCCGCTGGCGCACGATGATCGTGCCCGCAGTGACGGCGGTGCCGTCGAACACCTTGACGCCGAGGCGCTGAGCGGCTGAATCGCGGCCGTTCCGAGTGGAACCGCCACCCTTGGTCTTCGACATGTGTGCTCCTCAGCCCTTCGAGATGCCGGTGATCTCGATGGCGTCGTAGTGCTGGCGGTGACCCCAGCGCTTCCGCTGGTTGGTCTTGTTCTTGTAGGTGAAGCCGATGATCTTCGGGCCCTTGGTCTCGCCGACGACCTTGGCCGTGACGGACGCGCCGGCCAGCTCGGCCTTGGTGGCGAGCACGGTGTCGCCGTCGACCAGCAGGACGGGCGTGAGGGTGACCACGTCGCCGACGGCGGCGCCGAGGCGCTCGACGTTCAGCACCTGGCCGGCCTCGACCTTCTCCTGCTTGCCACCGGTCTTGATCACTGCGTACATGAGGACTTCCGAACTGCTCTGCGGTTCATCACCAGGGGGACCCCCGACAGACCTGCCGAGGGAGCAGACGATGCTACCCCGGCAACCCCGAAACCCTCAATCCGGGGGGAGCAGATCGGGGTCGATCACCACACCACGGCCCTCGCAGTGCGGGCAGCGACCGGCGAAGGACTCGAGGAGCCCCTCCCCGATCCGCTTCCGGGTCATCTCGCAGAGGCCCAGCTCGGAGATCTCGAACACCTGGGTGCGGGTCTTGTCGCGGGCCAGGGCCTCGCGGAACACCCGCACCACCTCGTCGCGGTTGGGGCGGATCTCCATGTCGATGAAGTCGACCACGATGATGCCGCCGACGTCGCGGAGCCGGAGCTGTCGGGCGATCTCGGTGGCTGCCTCGAGGTTGTTGCGGAACACGGTCTCCTCGAGGCTCGAGGTGCCCACGTTCTTGCCGGTGTTCACGTCGATGACGGTGAGGGCTTCGGTGTGCTCGATGATGAGCGACCCGCCCGACGGCAACCAGACCTTGCGGTCGAGCGCCTTGTGGAGCTGCTCGTGGACGTGGAACTTCTCGTAGAGCGGGAGGTCCTCGACGTCGGGGTCGTAGTACTCCACCCGGTCGGCCAGCTCCGGACTGATGCTCGACACGTAGTCGCGCATGGCCTCGTAGAGCTCCCGGTCGTCGATCACGACGCCCCGGTAGTCGTTGTTGAACTCCTCCCGGATGGCCCGGACGGCCATGTCGGGCTCCCGGTAGAGGAGGGCCGGCGCCTGCGACCGCTTGGCCAGCTCCTCGATCTGGTTCCACTGGTCGAGGAGGCGACGGACGTCGTCCTCGATCTCCTGGTTGGTGACGCCCTCGGCGGCGGTGCGCACGATCACGCCGTGCTGGGCCGGCTTGGCCCGGTCGAGGATGGCACGGAGGCGCTTGCGCTCGTCGTCGGGGAGCCGCTTCGAGATGCCGTAGGTGGAGCTGTTCGGGATCAGCACCACGAACCGGCCCGGGAGGGAGACCTCCTGGGTGAGGCGGGCGCCCTTCGCACCGATCGGGTTCTTGGTGACCTGGCAGATGATCGTCTGCTTGGCCTTCAGCATCTGCTCGATCTTGGGGGCGCCATTGCGCTTGCCCTCGACCTCGTCGGCATCGAAGTGCACGTCACCGCGGTAGAGCACGGCGTTCTTGGGCGTGCCGATGTCAACGAAGGCCGCTTCCATGCCGGGCAGCACGTTCTGCACCTTGCCGAGGTAGATGTTCCCGTGGATCTGGGCCACGTCGTCGGAGGGCCGGGAGATCGAGTGCTCGATGAGGGCGCGGCCTTCGAGCACGGCGATCTGGGTGGCCTTCGGGTCGACGTGGACGCACATCAGGTAGCGGCCGACGGGCCGGCCCTTGCGCTCGCGACCCCGCCGGGCCTCCAGGATGTCGTCGTCGAGGTCGAGGCCGCCGGTGGGCAGCACGGCCTGCACGGGCGAGCGGTTGCCGCTCCGGGACCGAGGCTGCGGCGCGCCGCTCCCGCCACCCTGACCGTTGCGGGCACCGTCGGTCCCGCCGCCGCCACGACCTCGGCCACCACGGCGTCGCTTCCGCTTGGCCCCTCCCTCGCCGGTCGGCTCGGACGAGGTGGTGGGTCCGGCCGCCGGGGCGGGCAGCGAGTCGCCGATCTGGGGCTTGCGGGGCGCCGGCGGCGGCACCTTCGGCACGAGGGTGCGGTCGGCGGCCTCGGTCGACTTCGGGCGCCCCTCGAGGGGACGATCGGGGAGGTCGGGGTTGCGATCGGCGTCGCCGTCGCTGGCGCCGGTGTCCGACTCGTGGCCGGCGCCGTCGGGGCGGGGGCGGCTGCGGTTGCGACC
>JALYWQ010000350.1 GCA_030852625.1 Actinomycetota bacterium | reverse complement strand
TGATCCCGGTGGCGTTGAGGCCGGCCATCATGGCCCGCTTCAGCATGCGGGCCGATCGGCTCGAGTCGCGGGACACCACGACCGTGGAGTTCTTCTTGAGGCTCGTGCCGTGGGCCATGGCCACCCGGGTGGCCACCTCGGGGGTGATGTCGACGTTGGCCAGGCCAGCCACGCCGACCCGACCGAACAACGACCGGGACCCCCGCGACTCCCACACGATCGAGGAGTTGATGACCGCGCCGGCCTCGACGGTCTTGAACGGGTACACCTTCACCCCGCTGGCGAGGGTGGCGTGCTCGCCCACGAAGCACTCGTCGCCGAGCACCACGCCCTCATCGACACGCACACCACCACGTAGATCGCAGGAGCGGCCGATGGTGGCCCCCCGCAGGCGCACGCCTTCGCCGAGGTAGGAGTTGTCGTGGATCACGACCCGCTCGAGGTCGGTGCCGCTCCGGACCCGGACGTTGGTGCCGAGCACCGTGTACGGCCCGAGCCGTACGCCGGCCTCGATGCGGCAGTTCTCGCCGATCACGGCGGGGCCCACCACGACGGCCTCGGGGTGGACCTCGGCCCCCTCCCCCACGTGCACGCCGTCACCGAGCTCGAAGCCCGGCACGTCGACCTGCACGCGGCCGTCGAGGATGTCCTTGTGGGCACCCAGGTAGGCGTCGAGGGTGCCGACGTCCTCCCAGTAGCCGTCGGCCACGGCGCCGTAGAGGGGCAGGCCCTTCTGGAGGAGCACCGGGAACACGTCGGAGGAGAAGTCGACCGGGACGTCGGCCTCGATGTAGTCGAAGATCTCCGGCTCGAGGACGAAGATCCCGGAGTTGATGGTGTCGCTGAACACCTGGCCCCAGGACGGCTTCTCGAGGAAGCGCTCGATGGCGCCGTCCTCCTGGGTGATCACGATCCCGAACTCGAGCGGGTTCTCCACCCGCACGAGCCCGATCGTGGCGAGGGCCTGCTTCTCCTCGTGGGCGGCGACGATGGCGCCGAGGTCGACGTCGGTGAGCACGTCGCCGCTGATCACGAGGAACCGCTCGTCGAGCTCCTCCATGGCGTTTCGGACGGAGCCCGCCGTGCCGAGCGGCGTCTCCTCCGTGGCGTACACCATGCGCACGCCGAACTCGGAGCCGTCACCGAAGTAGGCCCGGATGTGGTTGGCCATGAAGGCAACGGTGACCACGATCTCGTCGAAGCCGTGCGTGCGCAGCAGCGTGACGATGTGCTCCATCATCGGCTGGTTGACCAGCGGCATCATCGGCTTCGGCGCGTTCGACGTGAGGGGCCGGAGCCGGGTGCCCTCACCCCCCGCCATGATCACGGCCTTCATGCGGCCACCGCCTGCGCCCGTCCGTCCCGCAAGGCCTTGCGGGCCAGCGGCACGTAGAGCACCACCGACCAGAGCGAGAACGCCAGTGCCGGCCCGGCGGCGATCCACGCCAGCTCGTCGGCCACGCCGGCCCAGGAGAGGTTGCTGTGATGGGCGAGGAACAGGGGGAAGGCGATCATGAATCCGAAGGCGCCGGCCTTGCCGAACCACGTGACGTCTACCCGGGCCGCTCCCATTCCAGCCAGCACCAGGGTGGCCGCCGCCACGAGCGCCTCCCGACCCAGCACCACCACCGCCAACCACACCGGCACCGAACCGTCGATCAGGATGGCGCCGATGCCGACGAAGAACAGCAGCCGGTCGGCCACCGGGTCGAGCACCTTGCCGAGGTCGGACACCTGGTTGAAGTGGCGGGCGATGTAGCCGTCGGCGAAGTCGGTGATGCCGAGGGCCGCCAGCAACCAGGCCGCCGACGCCCGGTCGTCGGCGCCGAACAGCAGGTAGACGAACACCGGCAGCAGGGCCAGCCGCACCATCGTGATCACGTTGGGGACGGTGAGCACCCGGCTGGTGTCGGTGGCATCAGGAAGGGCATCGGCATCGGTCGCCACGGCCCAACCCTAGAGTCCCGGAGAAGGATCAGGAGGATGCCATGAGCAGCGTGTTCACCCGGATCATCGACGGCGAGCTCCCGGGCCGGTTCGTTTGGCGCGACGACCGGGTCGTCGCGTTCATCCCGATCGCGCTCCTGGCGCCCGGCCACACCCTCGTCGTGCCGATCGAGGAGGTCGACCACTGGATCGACGTCGACCCGGACCTGAACGCCCACCTCTGGGCGGTGGCCCAGACGATCGCCAAGGCCCTCGACGGGGTCTACCGGCCCACGAAGGTGGGGGTCCTCGTGGTCGGCGAGGAGGTGCCGCACACCCACATCCACCTGGTGCCGTTCACCGAGCTGGGGCAGCTGAACTTCGCCAACCAGGACGTGAGCCCGGATCCGGCCGCCCTCGACGACCAGCTGCAACGCACCCGTCAGGCCCTCCGCGACGCCGGCCACGGCCACGCCGTGCCCGACTGACGAGGCCGTCGGTCAGGCGCCCTCGAACAACGGCTCGTCGGGCACGATCTCCTCGAGCAGCGCCTCGCCGTTGTTGCGCACGTTGTTGACGGCGGTCGACACCGGACGCAGCTGGATGAGCTGCGGCGGGCACGGGACGAGGAGCCGTCCGAGGAGGTCGATGTCCTCGTTCTCCCGGTCCAACCACTCGTCCCACGCCGACGCCGGGAGCACGACGGGCATCCGGTCGTGGATCTTGGCCATCTCGTCGTTGGGCGTGGTGGTGATGATCGTGCAGCTGCGGAGTGGCTCCTGGTCCTTGTCGGGGCCACGCCACACCTCCCACAGCCCGGCGAAGGCATATGGCTCGCCGTCCGGGCGGTGGATGAAGAACGGCTGCTTGGCCTTCACCCCGGGGACCTTGGCCCACTCGTAGAACCCGTCGACCGGGATGATGCAGCGACGTCGCTTGAAGGCCGGCTTGTAGGTGTTCTTGGTGGCCAGCGTCTCGGCGCGGGCGTTGATCATCTTCGACCCGATCTTCGGGTCCTTGGCCCAGCTCGGGACGAGGCCCCAGTGGAAGGCGTCGAGGTGCCGGACGCCGCCGTCGGCGAGGACGGCATAGACGTCGGTGGTCGGCGCCACGTTGTGGTTCGGCTCGAGCAGCGCCTCGGGGGCCTCGGCTCCGAAGTAGGCCGCGACCTGGTCGGGCGGGGTGGCCGAGACGAAGCGACCGCACATGGGCCGGACGATACCGGCGGCTCGGCTCCCATACGCTCGCGCCGTGCGCTGGACGTGGGGGGCCATCGAGGTGATCCGGGTGCTCGACCCCGACGTCACCCTCGAGCTGCCCCAGGACGACGCCACCCTGAAGGCGCTGCGATCGGCCGGCTGGCTCGACCCGTACCTCACCGACGACGGGGCCCTCCTCGTGGCTTCGTCGGCCACGGTGATCCGCACCCGGTCCAAGGTGGTCCTCGTCGACCCGTGGCTGGCGTTCGACGACCCGGCCCGCCTGGCTCCCCGCCTGGCCGCCCTGCGCGCCCATGGCGTGGACCCGCGGGAGGTCGACGTGGTCATCAACACCCACGTCGACGGTTCGGGTGCCAACGCGCACGTGGACGGCTCGCCGGCGTTCCCACGAGCCCGGTACCTGCTCCCCGCCGCCGAGCTCGAAGCGATCTGCGAGCTGGCCATCGACCAGCGACCGGAGGGAACCGACGCCTTCCTCGACCTGGCCGAGCAAGGACGCCTGGAGCTCGTGGAGCCCGACGCCAGGGTCGTCCCCGGTGTGTGGCTCGAGGACGCCCCCGGCCACAGTCCCGGCCACGTGGTCGTCTGGGTCGGCAACGTCGGTCAGACCCTCGTGGTCACCGGCCACCTGTTCCTCCACCCGGCCCAGATCGCCCGGCCCAAGGTGGCCTTCGGCGATCTGGATCCGAAGGCGCTCGAGGCCGCTCGCCGAAGCCTGCTCACGCGGTGCGCCGAGGCCAACTCCATCCTCGTCGGCCCGCTCTTCGCCGCCCCCGGTGGTGGTCGGGTCGCTGCCAAGGGCGGTCGGTGGACGCTCACCTCCAACTAGGGTTCTCGGCCACGTGACGAGGAACGGAGCGATGGACGAGGTCGAGGAGCTCCTACCGGGCTGGTACCGGCAGCAGACCGATCCCACCCACCTCCGGTGGTGGGACGGGCACGAGTGGACCGACGACGTCCTGCCGGCCGAGGTCCTGGACGACGACGCCCTCGAGGAGGAGCTCGAGGACCAGATCCGCGCTCCGCAGGTACCCTCCCCGACCCCGGCGGAACGTCCCC
>JALYWQ010000332.1 GCA_030852625.1 Actinomycetota bacterium | reverse complement strand
GCCTCCACCAACCCCCGGCCGCCGGTGGCCACCGTGGTGCTGACCGTCGTCGACCGCACGACGGCTCCAGCGACGCCGGCGAGGGCCACGCCCCCGAGGGCGTGGCGAACGCCGGCCGATCGCTCGTCGTCGTACCAGTGCTCCTCAGCGGCACCCATGGCGCGACCGAACCAGGCGACGGGGTGCCAGGCGTCGACGGGATCACCCACCAATCGGTCCAGGAGGAGGCCGAGGCCGGCGGCCCCTGCTCGTCCGGCCAACCCGGTCCCCTGCCGGCGCAGGTGGGTCACCACCGAGCCGCCAGCGCGAGCAACGCCACCGTCTCCCCCACCACGCCGGCCGCGCCGAGCACGTCGCCGGTGAACCCGCCCAGCCGCCGTCGAGCGGCGACGGCGACCAGCGCAGCACCCGTGACGACGCAACCGACGCCGACCACGCTGATGGCCGGGCGATCGCCCAGCACCGCGAGCACGATCGCCAGCGCCGTCCCGGAGGCAGCCACCGGTGCCACAGGACCGCCCAGGAACGCGGACGCCAGCCCGTCGCCCCGCGCGTACGGGAGCGTCCGAGCGATCACGGCCATGGCCGTGCGCGAGGCGCACCACAGGGCGGCGAGGAGCAACACGTCGGGCTCGATGGCGGCGAGGGCGACCACCCGGAGGCCGAGCACCACCACGATCGCCACCACGCCGTAGGCGCCGACGGCCGGGTCGGCCATGATCTCGAGCCGGCGCTCCCGCGCCACCTGGGGCAGCAGCCCGTCGGCCGTGTCGGCCACGCCGTCGGTGTGCAGCAGGCCGGTCACGATCAGGTCGGCCAGCACCGCGATCGACGCAGCGACGAGCGGCGTCCAGACCTCGTTGGCGCCCCACCACGCCAGGCCCACCACCGCGCCGATGACGGCGCCGCCGGCCGGGAACCACCCCAGGGTCCGAGCATCGGGCACGGCAGCCCCGCCGAGCGGCGTGAGGAACGCGAGGGCCCGCCTCATGGCCGCCCCAGCGGCAGGACCCGCCCGGCCACAACCAGCAGCACCTCGTCGGCCACCTCGGCGACGGCCACGTTGACCTCGCCGAGGACGTCCCGGAACCGGCGGCCCAGCTCCGAGGAGGGGTGGACGCCGAGGCCCACCTCCTCCGACACGACGATGGTGTCGCCCCGCCGGGACCGCAGGGCCGCCACCAGACCATCGAGGTCGGGCCGCCGGTCGTCGTCGCCGGCTGTGACCCACGTGCCCAAGGAGTCCACGAGCACGGTCCCCGTGATGTCGGAGAGGACCCCTGGCAGGTCGGTGCCCACCTCGATGGTCGACCAGTCGGCGGGGCGGCGGGCCTGGTGGGCCTCGATGCGCGCCACGTGGTCCGGATCACCGACGTCGACGATGGCCGTGGCCACGTAGGTCACCGGACCGCCGGCACGCTCGGCCAACTGCTCGGCCACCTTCGACTTGCCCGAACGGGCGCCACCGAGGACGAACGTGATCATCCCTGCCACACCGGATGACGAGCGATGCCGTCGGCGACGGCACGGTGCGCTGCTCGGGCCAGGCGAGCCCCCCAGGGCGATCGGGGTCCGCCGTACGACTGCCCGCCGCCGCTCGGTTCGGGGCAGCACACCACCACCGCGTCCGATGCCGTCCCCGTGCCGGGGACGGCACCCTCCACCATGGCCTGGGCCTTGGCTTCGGTCACGGTGATGACGGTGTTGACCAGCGCTGCGTCAGTGAGTGGCTCGGGCACCCAGCACACGAGGTTGATCGTGCCGGGAACCCACGCCGACACAGCCCCGTCAGGTGCCGCGGCCCAGGTGGGGTTGCTGATGCCGACCGTGGCATCGCAGCGAGCGCCTCCGTCGGCCCCAGTCGTGAACGACGTGATCGTCGCCGCGGTGAGCAGGCCGGCCCCCGGCCCAGCCAGCCCGAAACCAGCCGCCAGAGCAGCGGCATGGGCGGCGGGGTCGTCGTGGTGGTACTCGAGCGGCACCTGCGCGTTGCAGACCCAGTGGCACGGTCCGATGCCGCCGCCGATCACCGATGAGGCGACGGCTCGCACGGGTCCGTCGGTCCGCCACACGAGCGCCGGCAGGTCGCCGGATCGGCTCGGCTCGATGATCTCGACCGGCGAGAGCATCAGTAGTCGATGCCCTTCTTGGCGATCACGCCGGTGTCGTACGCGTGCTTCACCTTGCGCATCTCGGTGACGGTGTCGGCGATCTCGAGCAGCGCGTCCGACGCGCCCCGCCCGGTGCAGATGACGGTGACGGTGGAGGGTCGGTCGCGGATCGTGGCCACCACGTCGTCCTCCCCGATCCAGCCCCACGTGATCGGGTAGGTGATCTCGTCGAGCACCACCAGCCGGTGCTCACCAGCCTGGATCACGGCCTTGGCGTGGGCCCAGGCCGCTTGGGCCACCGCCTCGTCCTCGGACAGGTCCTCGGACTCCCACGTGAAGCCCTCGCCGATGGAGATCCAGTCGACGCCGATCTCCCGGCACACCTTCTCCTCGCCCACGTGCCACTTCCCGGACTTCAGGAACTGGACGACGGCGACCGGCCAACCGCGGGCCACGGCGCGCAGCACGGTCCCGAAGGCCGCCGTCGACTTGCCCTTCCCGTCGCCGGTATTGACCAGCACCAGGCTGTCGACCCGTCGTCGGGGCGGGGGCTCGTGTTCCGTGGGGATGTCACCTCGCGGCATCGCCGGTCCTCCGTTCACGTAGCGGGAGGACCATCGGATGACCGCCCTCGTAGATGATCCGCACCTTGGCCCCGTAGTAGCTGGCCAGGTGCTCCTCGGTCAGCACCTCGTGCGCCTCACCTTCGACGACCACGCGCCCCTCGTCGAGGAGCACGAGGCGCTCGGCGTACTGCCCGGCCAAGGTGAGGTCGTGCATCGTGGTCACCACGGTGAGACCGTGGGCCCTACGCAGCGCGTCGATCAGCTCGAGCACCTGCTGCTGGTGCCCGACGTCGAGGGCCGTGGTGGGCTCATCGAGCAGCACGATCGACGCCTCCTGCGCCAGGGCCCGAGCGATCAGCACCCGCTGGCGCTCACCGCCGGACAACGACGCCAGGTCGCGCGCTGCGAAGCTCTCGAGATCGAGTCGCCCAAGCGCCTCGTAGACCGCGTCGAGATCGTGCTGACCCTCGAAGCCGAGCGGTCGGATGTGCGGCGTTCGGCCGAGGAGCACGTAGTCGATGACGGTGATGCCCACCGGGATCACCGGCGTCTGGGGCACCAGCGCGAGGAGTCGCGCTCGATCTCGCCTGGTCATGTCCGCCGCCGGTCGTCCGCCGATGGTCAGCGTGCCCGTGCCCTTGGCGGCACCGGTGAGGAAGCGCAGCAACGTCGACTTCCCCGCGCCGTTGGGACCGACGATCGAGAGCCATTGGCCGGCGTCGACCTCGAGGT
>JALYWQ010000187.1 GCA_030852625.1 Actinomycetota bacterium | reverse complement strand
GGGGTACCAAGTGCCCTTGTACGGACCCCAGGGCGGGGAGATGGCCACGCTCTTCATCGCCGCAGGTGTGGTCGCCGCCCTCTGGGTGCCACGGAAGTGGGCCCTCGCTGCAGTGGCCCTCGGCGCGGCCGTGTACGGCTTGTTCATGACCTTGGCCGACCACACCGTGCCGGCCTACCGGTGGGTGGCGGTGGCCGGCACGGCCGTCGTGGTCCTCGTCGCGATCGCCCGGGTGCTCGACCTGGTGATCGACCTGGCCGACGAGGAACGGACCAAGACCGGGCAGGCGGCCCGGTTGGCGGCCGCCGAGCGGGCCTCGGCCGACACCGCAGAGCAGGCCCGGGAGGCCCTGGCCGTGCTGAACGAGGTGCTGGCCGAACGGGTGCAGGAGCAGGTCGGCCAGATCGAACGGTTGGGCGAGCTCCGGCGGTTCCTCTCGGCGCCGGTGGCTGACGCGATCCTCGACACGACCCGGACCGGTGGGGCGAGCGCCCTCACCCCGCACCGGCGTTCGATCGCGGTGGTCTTCGTCGACCTCAGGGGGTTCACGGCGTTCTCGAGCCACGCCGAACCGGAGGAGATCCTCGAGGTGCTCGATGGCTACTACGAGGTGGTCGGCACCTTCGTCCGCCGCTACGACGCCACCGTCGGCGCGTTCCAGGGCGACGGGATCATGGCGTACTTCAACGACCCGGTGCCGTGCGACGACCCCGCCGGCACTGCGGTGGGCATGGCGCTCGACCTCTGCCCCGAGCTCGACCGGCTCACCGTGGCCTGGGCCCGACGGGGGTTCGACCTCGGCTACGGCATCGGCGTGGCCTTCGGCGAGGCCACCCTCGGCACCGTCGGCTTCGCGGGGCGCTCCGACTACGCCCCGCTCGGCACCGTGGTGAACCTGGCCGTGGAGCTCTGCGGCGAAGCGGGACGGGGCGAGATCCTCATCGACGAGGCGACTGGTCGGGCCTTGCGGGACCGTCCGGTGGGCGTCGCCGATCGACTCCTCCTGAAGGGGTTCGACGAAGCCGTCCCGGTCCATCGCATCCCCGCGGGACGCCCGACGTGATCCACCGCTACCGCCTCCGTCGGGCCCGGGCCTGGTTCGACGCGCCCGCGGTGCTCGAGGTGCTCGTGGGTCCCGACCGGTACCTGGGTGCAGTGGTGCGGGCCTTCGCGGCCTTCGCCATCCCGGCCCTGCTCCTCGGCCTCGCCCTCACGATCGTGGTGCCCGACCAGCCCGAGTTCGACCGGGACCAGATCGCGGCGGGGATCGGTGCTGCGCTGAGCGCGGCCATCGTGATCCGAGCGCTCGCCGAGGTGTTCCCTCGCTGGCTCGTGGTCCCGTCGGTCGTCGTGGTGGGGGCAGGCATCGGCTTCTTCGTGCCGTACTACGGCCCGTCGCTGGCCGAGTCGAGCGTGCTGGTCACGGCGGGGGCCACCGTGGCCAGCCTGTGGGTCACCCGCCGCCACGCGGTGCTCGCCATCGGCGCCGGCTCGCTGGCCTACGCGGTCTCCCTCGTGCTCAACGACATGGACGCGCCCGCGGTCCGGTGGATGCAGGTGGTCGGCAGCGCCATCGTGGTGCTCGTCGCCGCATCCCGGGTGCTCGACCTCGTGAACGACCTGGCCGCCGAGGAACGAGCCGCGGCCGAGGAGGTGGAGCGCCTCGTGGAGGCCGAGCGGGCCGCGGCGGTGGCGGCTGAGGCGGCCCGCGCCGAGCTGGCGGAGCTCAACCACTCGCTCGAGGCGCGGGTGGCCCGGCAGGTCGAGCAGATCGAGGGCCTCGGAGAGCTCCGCCGGTTCCTGTCGCCCCAGGTGGCCGACGCCATCCTGGCGGCTGGCGACCATGCCGCCAGCGACGCCCTCCGCCCCCACCGCCGCCGCATCGCAGTCGTGTTCTGCGATCTGCGGGGCTTCACCAGCTTCACCAACTCGTCGGAGCCCGACGACGTCCTCGAGGTGCTCGACGCCTTCTTCCAGGTGGTGGGTCGGGCCCTGGACGCCCACGGTGCCACGGTGGGCCCCTTCCAGGGCGACGGCGTGATGGCGTACTTCAACGACCCGGTGCCGTGCGACGATCCGGCCACCACCGCCGTGACGATGATGGTCGAGCTGCGGGCCCCGCTCGATGCGCTGTGCGCGGCCTGGGCCGAGCGGGGGTTCCAGCTGGGCTACGGCTGTGGCATCGCCTACGGGTACGCCACCCTCGGCACGGTGGGGTTCGAGGGGCGGAGCGACTACACCCCGCTGGGGAACGTCGTGAACATCGCGGCCCGGCTGGCCGACGAGGCTGGATGGGGGGAGATCCTGCTCGATGGTCGCACCCACCACGCGCTCGACGAGCCGCCCGACGCCGCCGAGTGCCTGCTGCCGCTGAAGGGCTTCGAACGCCCCGTGGTGGCCTACCGGCTGGCGGCCCGCCTGGGCCCGGTGTCGGTCTCCGGAGCGCCCGAAGCCTAGGCTCCGCCCAGATGGGACGGACACCTCGCCGCGGAAGGTTCGTCGCGCTCGCACTGGCGTTCGCCGGCCTGGCCGGCGCGCTGCAGGTGGGTGGCGCCACGGCCGACACCGTCACCGCGCCCGCCACCGTGTCCCGGCAGGCCTACTTCACCAACCCGATCACCCAGGTCACGCCCCCGCTGCTGCGCAACGGGTTCCCACCGGCCACCCTCTGCCTCGTCGCCGGGCTCGGCGGGCTCCCGCAGCTCTGCGGCCCCGAGGTGCAGGAGCTCGGCGGCCTGCTGGGCCTGAGCGATGGCCTGCCCATCCCGGTGACCCCCGACGGCGACCTGGCCCAGATCGTGGCCCTCCCGGGCACCACGCCGGTGGGGATGCTCGCCGGCCAGCAGCGCTACGCCAGCCTCTTCCAGCTGGCCCTGCCCGCACTTCCGGCGGGGGAGCGCTTCGGCTCGTTCGAGCTGATCCTCCACCAGAGCGGCGTCAACTTCGCCATCGAGTCGCCCGCGGTGCGCGACATCGTGCTGCAGATCGTCTCCCAGCTCGAGGCCCAGGATCCGCAGAAGATCCTCGACGCCGTCACCCGCGCCATCAGTGGGGAGGTCCCCCTCGTCACCGAGACCATCACGGGCATCGAAGCCTGCCCGGCCCTGGAGCCGTGGCGTTCGGGGGTGGGCCAGGGCGCTTCGCTCGACGGCACCCGCCTGCCCGACGTGGAGTGCCTGATCGGCACCACCGGCGCCTACGACGCCGCCGCCGGCACCTTCACCTTCGACCTCACCTTCGCCGCCCAGGCCTGGACCGAAGGGATCGAGGGCGAGGCGTTCAACAACGAGGGGATCATCCTGCGGCCCGTCGGCGCGCCGAACCTGGCCTACGGCGATCCCGACCTCTCCACCAACTGGGTGGTGTCGCTGGGCGACGCCACCGCCGCCGAGGGCCTCCGCCCGGAGATCCGCTACACCACGGTCCCGGCGCCCTCCGCCGACACCGGTGGGGACGTCGACCTCGGCGTCGGCCTCCCCGACTTCGGCACCGGCACCGGCCCGATCGACTTCGGAGCGCCGTCCACCGGCTCCACCGGCAGCGCCGGGCTGAGCGGCCCGTTCAGCGCTCGCTATGCGGACCTGGCCGACTTCGACGGCAAGGGCTCCACGCCCGGCTGGGTGTGGGTGGCCCTCCCGCTCGGTGCCCTCGGTGCCCTGCTGTTCGCCCAGTCGCTCTCGGCCTCGCCCGCGGCCAGCCGCCGGCGGCCCGGGGCGCTCACCCGCCTCATCGCCGAGCGCGACCCGGAGGCCCTGTCCTGATGCCCGACCCCGCCGCTGTCCGAGGAGCCCCCGTGCGCCGAACCACCCTCACCCACCGCCGCCGAGCCGCCTCGCTGCTCGTGGCGCTGGCCCTGATCACCCTCGTGGCGGCCTGCGGGCAGAAGCCGGGCGTGCACAACGCCGCCAAGGACGAGCTGCCGCAGATCATCCTGGAGTCCGGCGCCGGGGCCGGTGGGCCTGCGGTGGCCGGCGAAGGCGGCGAGGTCGTGGGCGGCGACGGGGTCGTGACC
>JALYWQ010000298.1 GCA_030852625.1 Actinomycetota bacterium | reverse complement strand
GCGACATCGTCGTGCCCGACGGCTTCGTCCAGGCCCTCGGCGTGCCGGCCGCGAAGCCGGTCCGCCGATCGACCACCACACGAGCCAAGGCGACCAAGACGACGGCCTAGGGCGCTAGGGGCCGGCGGCGTCACCGTCGCCCACGGCGCGAGCCACCGCCGACGCGTGCACCTCGGTGCCGTCGTCGGCACCCGGGATGGCCTTCGAGAAGATGTAGTCCACGTCGAGGATGAGGGTGACGCGCACCTCGTCGTCGCCGACCACCTCCACCGTCACGTCGACCAGGTGCTCGCCGGCCGTGCCGTCCTCGGCCAACCGCTGGCCGAGGTCCCGGGCGCGAGCGGGATCGAGCCGGTAGGTCCCGCTGGCGCGGAGCTCGTCGACGTCGAGCGCCGCGGTGGCGAGGTCGTTGGCGATGTCGGCCGCGCTCGCACTGGCCTGCCGTTGGCGGAGGAACACCAACGAGAGATCGACGGCGATGGCCGCCAGCGCGAGGACGATGAGCACCCCCGCCGGCATCAGCATGAGCACGCTGCCCCGGTCGTCTCGCCGTGTCAGCCGCATCCGTCCGTCTCGCCGCCCACGTCGGCCCGGAAGGGATCGACGAGCTCCGACGCCTCCGAGGCGATCGAGAACGCGCTGCCGAACCCGCCGATGAAGGGGATCGTCAGCGCGGGGACCTCGTACTCGGCGCGAAAGGTGGCTCGGGCGCACCGCTCGAAGCGGGTCCCGTCGACGGCTTCCACGATCGCCCGCTCCCGGCTGCGCCCATGGCCTTCGATGGCGGCCAGGCCGGCTTCGACGGCGCGGGCCTCCGCCTCACCACCGTCGGTCGCCTCGGCATAGGCCCGAGCGGCCTGCTGGGCGCCGGCGTCGGTGGCGAACTTGGCGTCGACCACGGCCCAGGCGTTGGCGATGAGCAGGGAACCGGCCACGAAGACCAGCACCCCGAAGGGGATGGCTTCGATGCCGCCGACCTGGCCCCGGTCGCCGATGAGGCGCGCACCCCTCACCGGAACGCCTCGATCCGGGCCCGGGCCGTGTGCTCCACCTCGGTGAGACCCACGGCATCGCCGATGGACGGCGGGACGAACCGAGGCGGGTGGGCGATGACCCGGAGCGCGACGGTGTCCTCGGTCCCATCGCCGTCGGCATCCTCCCGTCGCCAGGTGAACTCGGCCGCGTCACCCACCGAGCCGAGCCCGTCCCGCGCCTCGCGCTCGATGGCGCCGAGGTCGGCGTCACCGGTCGTGGCGGCCCGCTGCACCGCGTCGTTGGTGACGGCGGTGATGGTGGAGGTGGCGTACAGCGAGAAGAGCAGCTGCACCGCGAAGAGCAGGAAGAGGAGGAAGACCAATACGCCGATCGCGGTGGCGAACAGCGCGGTACCTCGATCGGCGAGGGCGCCGCGGCGCCCGATCACGTCACTCGCCGATCTCGGCGACCTTGTCCTTGGTGGTCGCCTCCGTGTCCTCCCAGATGGTTTTGAAGCCCACCCACATGAGGGCACCGATCCCGGCCATGATCAACACGGCGATCGCCGCGGAGATCACGCCCTCGCCTCGATCGCCTCGTGCGCGGCGGGGGCCACCGCTCGTGTCGTGCGGGGTTGTCGTCATGGGTACCTCCGGGTTGGTTGCTCAGCTGTTGGAGAAGAGGCGCAGGGCCTCG
The DNA here is from genome assembly GCA_030852625.1 of Actinomycetota bacterium. GTDB lineage: Bacteria > Actinomycetota > Acidimicrobiia > Acidimicrobiales > VFJN01 > VFJN01. The sequence goes on along the minus strand of JALYWQ010000298.1, from coordinate 5,523 downwards.
AGGAACGGGATGGCGAGGAGCACGGCACCGGGGACGAGGGTCGCCACGGTCACCGGGATCCACACCTGTTGGGACTTCCGCTCGATCTGCTCGACGATCGAGCGCTGGGCCTCGCGGCGGATGGCCCGGGCCTCGTCGGCCACCAGCCGACCCAGGTCGCTCGTCTCCCGGTTCAGGGCCAGGATGGCCACCAGGCGGGCGAGGGCGTCGACGTCGGCGATCGCCGCCCACTCCCGGAGGGCATCGACCTCGCTGAGGCCTTGCCGGATCCTGGCGCACACCTCGCGCAGGTCGGCGGCGCAGGCACCGTTGCCGCGGGCGGCCATCCGGTTGAGGGCGCTGCCGAGCGAGAAGCCGGCGCCCATGAGCATGCCGAGCTGCTCGCTGACCACGGGGAGCTCGAGCATGATCCGCCGCTTGCGACGGGCCGAGGACGACGCCAGCTGCTGTTCGACGACGAGGAAGCCGAGGGCGGCGGCACCGACGCACAGGAGCACCGCCATCGGGAACGGCGGTCGGGATCCGGCGCACACGAGGATGGCGGCCGCACCGCCGGCGGCGCTCCAGCTGAACTGGCGCAGACGGAAGGCGGCTGGGTCGAGCGGTGAGCGGACCCGGCGGAGGCGCGCCGCCAACGGCTCGCTGACCCCGAGCCAGGCGGCCAGTCGCTCCCCGGCCAGGCGTGCGACCGGTCCGAGCACGTCGCGGAACGACCGCACCGACAGCGCCCCGAAGGTCGCCGGCGCCGGTCCGGCTCCCGGGACGTGGGGACGCAGCCGATCCACGAGCGAGGGGCGCTGCATGAACCGCAGCTCGGTCAGGAGCAGGGTGGCGCCGGCCCAGAGCGGGACCGCAGCGAGCAGGAGGGACCTACCCATCGAAGACCCGTTCCTCGCGCGGGAGCTGCATGATGCGCCCGGCCCAGATCCAGCACGCCACCACGAGCAGGATGGCCACGACCACCAGCGCCTGGCCGGTGTCGGTCTCGTAGGCCGCCCGCCCGGTGCCGACCGACATCCCGGCGAGGGCCATGCCGGCCGGCACGAGGATCACGAACCGACGGGCGAAGCGGGCACCGGCCTGCTTCGCTCGAGCGTCCTTCCGCCCGGACGAGTCCTGGATGCGATCGTCGATGAGGGCCTCGAGCCGGCGGTCGAGGTCCGTGCCGCCGATCTCGTGGGCGACGAGGAGCGTCTCGCAGGCAGCATCGGCGGTGGGGTCGGCCAGGGTCGCCTTGAGGTGGCTGATGGTGCGGGCGAAGTCGCGGGACAGCAGCCATTCGCGTTGGGCCTCGGCGAAGGCAGGTCGGAGCTCCTCGGGCGCGTGGCTGCCGACGTCGAACAGGGCCTGCGGGATCGAGCGACCGAGCGACGAGGTCTGGATCCGCAGCTCCTCGAGCAGGCGGGGCCAGGCCTCCATCGCCGCGCTGCGACGGTGCTCGGCCTGGGCCCGGTGCGATGCCAGCGGGAACACCGTTGCGAACGCACCGATCGTGACGCCCGGGAGGACCCCGCCGAAGACCGCCACGCCGGCCGCCGATCCGACGAGGCCGAGCACCGCCATGACGGGGCCGACGTCGCGCCAGCGGACCCCGTCGAGCCCGGCCCGCTCGGCGAGCGGTCGGCGACCGCTGGGTAGCGCGGCCCCGGGGCGGAGGCTGCGTTGGCCCAGGACCGTGGCGGTGTAGAGGAGGTGCACACCCACGCCGGCGAGGAGCGCCAGGACGATGCCGGTCACCGAGCTGCTCCCAGCAGGGTGCGGACCTCGAACCCGTGGGCGTTGAACTTCCGTTCGCACCGGACGGGGAGGTTGCCCGTCCACTCGAGGGGGCCGACTGCGTCGGTGGCCCGGAAGACCTCGGTCACCGTGAACTGCGCTGCATCGAGCCCGGAGGCGAGGTCCTCCACGGCGAGCACCTCCGTGACCGCAGGTCCGCCGCCGCTGCGGTTGCAGTAGACGACGATGTCGATGCTCTCGCTGACGAGCGTGTTCAGGGCCGAGAGCGGGATCTGGGCGGTGGCGTCGGCGAGCTGGCAGATGAACCGCAGCCGGGTGAGGGCCTGACGAGCCGACCCGGCGTGGATGGTCGTGAACCCCGCCACCCCCGACGAGAGCGTGAGGAGGAGGGGCAGGGCCTCCCGGTCGCGGACCTCGCCGACGATGGCGACGTCGGGCGCCATCCGCAGGAACCCGGCGACGAGTCGGCGGAGGTCGATGGCCGGCCGTTCCGGACGGGCGGCCCGCGTCTGCATGCTGGCGACGTTGGGCAGCGGCACGTCGGCCTCGAAGACCTCTTCGGCGACGACCACCCGCAGGGACGGATCGAGCTCGGCCGCGCAGCAGGAGAGGAGGGTGGTCTTCCCGGCGCCCGGCGCGCCGGCGACCAGGATCGTGAGCCCCGACCGCACGGCGGCCCGGAGGAACTCCGCCACCTCACGGGTGAGCATGCCGTGTTCGACGAGCTGCTCGAGGGTCCGGAACGCCACCCCGGTGAACTTGCGGATGTTCACCATGACGTGGCCGCCGCGACTGAGGTCGCCGTGCACGATGTGGAGGCGCGACCCGTTGTCGAGCTGGGCGTCCTGCAACCCTTCGCTCGGATCGAGCTTGCGGTGCGAGGTGGAAGCGTCGTCGAGGATCCGGGTGAGGATCCGGAGGACGTGTTCGTCGTCGTGGAAGACCTCGTGGTGGTACCCCGAGGGGCCGCGGTGGCGCTTGGCGAACACCTGGTCGGGAGCGTTGATCATGATCTCCCAGACGTCGTCGTCGAGCAGGAGCGGCTCGAGTGGCCCGTAGCCGGCCAGGTTGCGGTAGGCCCGTTCCGCCAACGCCTCCGGATCGCCCAGGGCGAAGGGGCGCAGCCCCCGCTTGTGGTCGAGGCTCCACTGGGTGACGTGGCGCCCGATGAGGTGGCGCAGCTCCTCGGTCCCGGCCACGGTGGCCATGTCGAGGGCCAGCTCCTTCGCCTCGTCCTGGACCGACCGCTCGATCTCCGCGAGCGGGGAGGCGACGGCGCTCACCCGGCCTCCTCCTCGGCGCGGTCGTCGGCCCATGAACCGAGCTCGCCGGGCTGGACGAGCACCGGTCCGGAGCCGGTGCGACCGGCGCGAGCCCGAGCGTTCGCCAGCAGACCGCCGACCGCGGATGCGACCGGGACCACCCAGTCGTGCGGCAACGGTTGGCCGTCACGGACCGCAAGGTCGATGCCCTTGCGGGCGGAGACGTGCAGTGGGCTCGCGATCGGTGGAGCGCCGGCCAGCGCGTGCAACCGGCCGAAGGTGCGATCGAGCTCCGAGCGATGGCGCCGCCCCCCGCTCGAACGGGTGAAGACGGGCAGCAGCTGTCCCGGCGCAACCCCCACCTCGAGGGCGTCCCGGACGACCCGCAGCAGGTGGTGGATCCCGGCCAGGTCAGTGGATCCCACGACGACCACCACGTCGGCCTCGCCGACACAGGTTCGCGCCATCGCGTTGCGCTCCTCGAGGTCGACCGATCCGGTGGCCCGCTCGCCGTCGAGGTCGTCGTCGGTGTCGGCCACGACGAGCCCGAAGGAGGATCGGAGGCCGTCGAGGGCGGCGTCGAAGGACCTCGACCGCAGCGAGGTCCAGTCGCGGCGTTGCCGGAGGCCGAGCAGGAGGTGGTAGCCGCGGTCGTCGACCCGCCACGTGTGGTTGCGGACGTCGGCCGACGAGAGACGGCCGAGCCGGTGGGCATCGCTCAGCTCGAGCACGCTCGGGACGACGTCGGGCGCCCCGTGCAGCATCCCCTGGTCCGCCACGAGCGAGCAGTCGGCGAGGCACACCTGCTCGGCCCGACGGGGGTCGGCCGCCAGCACCTGCGCCAGCGCCATGGCGAGCGTGGATCGACCGGTGCCCCCTGATCCGGTGACCGCGACGAGGTGCCCGCGCACCCCGACCGCCGGCGACGGCCCGATGCCCGGGATGGTGGTGTCGCGGTGGTCGACCGGGGAGCAGACCTGTCCGAGGGCGCGGAGCAGGTCGTCGCGGGAGAACTCTCGCGGCAGGAGGTTCGAGGGCTCGACCAGCGACACGCCGGGGCCGCCGGCCGAGACGACGAGCACCGCGCAGCCGTGGCCTTCGGCGGTGAGCAGGAGATCCCGGTCGAACCCGGCGACCGCCTCGTCGACGAGCAGGGCCGAGAACGGCCGCCCGCCCTCGATCCGAACACGTGCCTCGTCGGCTGAGATGGCCTTGACGAACTCGATCGGGAGCGCCGCCGAGGTGGCCCAGTGGGCCACGTCGCTGAACCAGCGGGCGCCCACCCGCGCCAGGCCGAGCACGACGTACCGTTCGGTGGTCATGGCCCGGCGTCCGGCGGCGTCGTGGTCCGAGGTCCGGCGAAGGTCGATCGAACGAGTGTGAGCTCCCCGGTGCGCATGGCGTGCACCACGTCGGCCACCACGTCGCTGGAGGGGGCGGCGAGCACGACGGTGATCTCGCGGTCGTCGGTCAACGAGCCCCCGTCGCTCCCGAGCTGCACGACCCGCAGCCCGGCTGCCACTGCGTCGGTGGTGTCGTCGGTGGTGACGTAGAGGTCCACCCGGTCACCCTCGTCGAGGCGACCGAGGGCCAGCTGGTCTCGACGGAGGGTCACCGCCACCTCGTGGGGCGCACGGTCCTCGGGCGCCCGGTCGGCGCTGACCGACCCGAACTGCACGAGCTCACCGTCATCGACCGGGCCGAGGACCGAGCGGCCGACGACATCATCGATCGATCGGAAGGTGCGCCCGCGCGCCGAGGGTGGGAGGTCGACCTCGACGATCCGGAGGTCCTCGGTGGTGACGACGGCCCCGAGGCGGAGCTCCGTACTGGCCACGACCGTGGGGTCGCCGCCCTCGTCGGTCGCCTGCAGGTAGGTGAGCAGGACCCCGACGGCGGCCACGGTCACGAGCAACCCGCCGAGGGCGGCCCGCCCGCCGGGGAGGGCCCGGCGACGGCTGATGCGCCGTTCGTTCTGGTCAGCTGTCATCGCCCACTCCGACCCCGCACGTCGTCGGTCATGTCCTCGCCGGAGCGGGCTGACCTCCGCTGGGGCGAGTTCCATCGGCTCCACCGGAGCTGCATGGAAGGTATCGAACTTCTGCCCGACGGTGTACGCTCGAAACGTGGCTCCGTCAAGCGGTGATCAAGCAGACATGGCCCCGGGTGCGGTGTGGCTGTCCACGCAGGACGCCGCCAAGCGCCTCGGTGTCACGAGCCGAACGCTCTACCGCTTCATCGATCAGGGGGAGCTGCCGGCCTACCGGTTGGGCCGGGTCATCCGCCTGAAGCTCGATGAGGTCGACCGGTTCATCGAGAGCTCGCGGATCCAGCCCGGGAGCCTCGAGCACCTCTACCCCGACTCGAACGCCAAGCCCTCCTGAGGACCCGAGCGGTTAGGTCACGTCGTGCCTCGCCGGCCGGATGCCGTCCCCGTCGGCGTCCTCGCCCTCGACTTCGCTGGTGGAGGCCTTCGGACTGCGTCCTTGCCGGGAACGACCCCGACTCGGCGATCCACCAACGG
>JALYWQ010000270.1 GCA_030852625.1 Actinomycetota bacterium | reverse complement strand
GAGGCCGGCGAGGAACGCCGCGCCGAGGGTGGTGGCCTCCCGCAACGGCGACACCTCCACCGGGCGCTGGGTGGCGTCGGCTAGCGCCTGCACGAAGGTGGGGTTGTCGCTCATGCCGCCGTCGATGCGCAGCGACGGGATGGTGAGGCCGCTGTCGGCCTCGGCCGACTCCACGAGGTCGGCACCTCGTTGGGCGACACCTTCGAGCACCGCCCGCACGATCTGGGGCCGGCCGCTGCCGCGGGTGAGGCCGAGCAGCGCGCCGCGGGCGCCGTGGTCCCAGCGAGGGGCGCCGAGGCCGAGGAGGGCCGGCACGTAGGTGACGCCGTCGGTGTGGTCGCACTGGGCCGCCACGTCGTGGCTCTCGGCGGCGGTGGCGATGATGCCGAGGTCATCGCGCAGCCACTCCACGTTGGTGCCCGCGGCGAGCATCACGGCCTCCACGCCCCAGGCCAGCTCGCCGTTGCGTCGGGAGGCCACGATCGGGAAGCAGCCGCCCTTGCCCTGGGTGTCGAAGGTGGGTCGCTCGGACCCGAGGTGGAGGTCGAGCATGCCGCCGGTGCCGAAGGTGATCTTGGCGTCACCCCGCGCCACACAGCCCTGGCCGACGAGGCTCGACTGCTGGTCACCCACCAGCGCCGCGATGGTCGGAGCGCCGGGGAGAGCGGTGGCCCGGCCGATGGCGCCGGAGGTGTCGACGATGGTGGGCAGGCTCTCGGCCGGGATGCGGAGGGCATCGAGGATGCGGTCGTCCCAGCCGGACGAGTCGCCCCGGAGGAGACCGGTGACGCCGGCGTTGGTGGCGTCGATCACGTGGAGGGCGCCTTCGGAGAGCTGCCAGGCCAACCACGAGTCCACCGTGCCGACGCAGAGGTCACGGCTGCGGTCGGGGTCGAAGGTGTCGAGGAGCCACTGGGCCTTGGTGGCCGAGGCGTTGGGGGCCAGGCGGAGGCCGTCGGCCTGGAGGACGAGGCAGGTGCCCACGGTGCGGAGGTCCTGCCAGCCGATGCCGGGGCCCACCGGTTCGCCGGTGGCGCGGTCCCACACGATCGTGGAGGCCCGCTGGTTGGTGATGCCGACGGCATCGACCGGCCCGGCCTCGGCCAGCACCCGGCCAGCCACCTCGAGGGCCAGGCTGGCGAGGGCCGAGGCGTCGAACTGCACGAGGCCCGGCTCGGGCGTCTCGGGCAGGAAGGGGCGGTGCTCCTCGACGGCGACGGTGGCGTCGGGCCGCACCACCGCGGCCCGCAGGCCGCTCGTCCCGACGTCGATCACGAGGATGCTCATGGCCGTGTCCTAGCAGGCTCGGGGCGCTCGGGTCCTCAGTAGCCGGAGGGACCGAACGGCGACGGCAGGCCGAGCTTGCCGGGGTTGAGGATGCCGTTGGGGTCGAGGGCCGCCTTGGTGCGCACGAGCACGTCGTGGGCCGGGCCGAGGGCCTCGGCCACGAAGCGGCTCCGGTTGAGGCCCACCCCGTGGTGGTGCGACAGGGCGCCACCGTTGGCCAGCACGGCCCGGCTGCCGGCGTCCCACACCTCGCGGTAGTAGCGGTCGCGGTCATCGGGGTCGGTCTGGGCCGCGAAGGTGAAGTAGAGGCAGCCGCCGTCGGGGTAGCTGTGCGACTGGTGGGCCGAGGCCGCCACGCTGCCCGGCACGCCCGACAGCGCGGCGATGGTGGCGTCGTAGATCTTCGGGAGGTCGCGCCAGCGGCCGGCCACCTCCATGGTGTCGACCACGTAGCCCCGGCTGATGAGGGCCTCGAGGGCAGCCACGTCGTTGCGGCGCTCGAGCCAGTGGTCGACGTGGGCGGGGTCGGCGTGGTGGCCGTCGACGCAGGCCTCGGCCACCAGCTCCATGGTGGCGTCGACCACGCCCATGCCGCCCTCGTCGAGCACGAGGAGGAGGGCCTGGTCGCCGGTCTTGTAGGTGCGGTCGGCCTCGGCGGGGTCGTAGAGCCGCAACGCTGCGGGGGTGCCGCCCCGCTGGAGGATGCGGCGCATCACGTCGATGCCGTCGGCGAACGTGTTGAACGTGTAGGCGGCCCGGCGTTCGTGGGTCGGCGCCGGGTGCAGCCGCAGGCGGGCGCCGGTGATGATGCCGAGGGTGCCCTCGGAGCCGACGAAGAGCTGGTCGAGGTCGGGGCCCACCGCGGCCCGGGGGGCGCCGCCGGTGCTGAGCTGGGTGCCGTCGGCGAGGGCCACGTCGAGGCCGAGCACCATGTCCTCGATCTTCCCGTAGCGGGTGGAGAGCTGCCCGGCCGAGCGGCAGGCCAGCCAGCCGCCCACCGTGGAGAGGGCCACCGACTGGGGCCAGTGGCCGAGGGTGACGCCGTGCTTCGTGCGCAGCTCATGCTCGAGGTGGTCCCCGAAGGTGCCGGGCTTCACGTCGAGCACCAGCGAGGTGGGGTCGACGTCGACGATCCCGCTGAACCCGCACAGGTCGAGGATCACGCCGCCGTGCACCGGCACCGACGCGCCGCACACGCCGCTGCGACCGGCGGCGGCGGTGACCGGGATGCGGGCGTCGTTGCAGATGGCGAGCACGGCCGACACCTGGTCGGCGGTGGTCGGGGAGACGACCGCGGCACCGCGGGCAGCCACCTGGCCGTCGAGGGCCCAGATCATCGCCTGGGGCCACCAGTCGCGGCTGGCCTCGCCGATCACCTCGGGGTCGAGGCTCACCGGGCACACCGCCTGGAGCGTCTCGACGATGTCGGGCGGGACGGCCACGAACACGCCGTCGAGGTGGGCGGCGGCGTCGGCGGCCCCGCCGTTGATGGCGATGGGCGGCGTGGGCGCTCCGGGCCCGGCGGCGGGTAGGGGATGGGGCTGATTCATCGGGTGGCTC
>JALYWQ010000231.1 GCA_030852625.1 Actinomycetota bacterium | reverse complement strand
CCAGAAGGCGTCTCATTAAAAAATATAAAATCTGGTGACTCGCCACCCGTCACCCGTCTCCTCCAGCACGATCGCTTCAGTCAAAGCCTGATTGGGGTCGGCTTCGATTGGCTGCCTTGTTACTGGGTCGACTCGGACGTGGTGATTCGTCTCGTTGTCGATCACCACCGCGAGTCCCGGCCTCGAGAACTGAATCGTGTAGTCGTGATCCATTCGAAACATCGACGGACGGTTCTCCGCGATCTTCGATTGGATGTGCCCACGAATCGTCTGCAGGTACGGATCGGCGTAGACGCTGGCTAGGGCCTCCTCGTCGAGGACCAGGTCGTAGACGGCTGCTGCGTAGACCTCCCAGCTTCGGAGGTAGGCGGCCTCGACCTGGCCCTCGACGGTGGCCGGGTCGTACACGAGCGAGGTCGTCGTGGTGGGCCGAGGGGGTGCGGTGCTGGTCGTGACCGAGGCGCTCGTGGCGATGGCTGCAGCACCGGCACCGTCGTCGCTCGAGCAGCCCGGAGCGAGGAGGCAGCAGCAGATCCCGACGACCGCTCCGCTGCGCACCAGACCCACCGCCACGAGCCCGACCGTAGGCCCGCACCCCTGGAGCGGGCAACGGTTTTCGATCATTGTCGATGGATCTCACCCTGAGAGGTCGCGCACCCACCGATCGTCGATCCCTGTGTTCCAGCCAGCACCCAACAGGAGTTGCCGGGACGACAGATCGCGGGCCGTCGCCCCGAGCCGGGACGCGCCGCGCACCCGGGCTTCGTGCTCCACGGCTGCGAGGAGGTGCCGGCCGATGCCGGTCCGGCGGTGGGCCTCCTCCACCACGAGCTCGGCCAGCTCGGCATCGTCGCCGAGCACCCAGCCCCACGCCCGACCCACCCGCTCACCCTGCCGACGGGCGACGATCGTGAACGGCTGGGCGTCGACGGGCTCGGCCCGCTCCCCCACCTCGAGGGTGAGCTCCAACCCACCCCGGCCGATCACCGCCGGCTCGGCACCGAGCGGCACGTCGTGGATCGGTCGCCACACCCGGCCCGGTTGCTGCTCCTCGAGCACGTGGACCCGATCGAACGACACCGGGAACGACACCTCGGCCATCAGGTCGACCACGGCAGCCAGGCGATCGTCGGACAGCTCGCCGGCGACCGTGCAGTGGGGCGTGTACGGGAAGGTGTCCGGCCGGTCGAGGCGACCGGCTCGCAGCGCACGGTGCAGGTCGGCCAGCCGGGCGAGGTCGGCCTCCGGCGCGTCGACGGTCAGGTAGGCCACCGGGGTGACGGGGGCGAAGGTGGCGACCGGGCCCAGCCGCACCTGGAAGGGCGCCACCGCCGACGCCACCTCGCCCACCATGGCGAGCACGGCGTCGACCTCGGCCTCGGGCAGGTTCACGGGCGGGATGAGCGTGATGTGCGGGTCGACGTGACCGAGGAAGTGGTCGCCGAGGGCCCGGCGGATCCCGTCGATCTCCGTTGCGGTCGGCGGGGGGACGAGCAGCACCACCGCGAGCCGTCGTCGAGCCACCCGCCGACGCTACCCAGCCCACGTCCAGCGCCGCCGGCACCCGCACCGGTGGCGTAAGTTCGGGGTGTGCCGGGCCGGAGCGGGATCGACGAGCTCATCGATCGCGCGGTCGCGGCCTTGAACCGAGGAGACGTGGCCGGGGCCCACGCCCTCGCCGACGAGGTGCTCGCAGTCGACGCCGGCAACGCCGATGCCGGTCAGGTGAAGGCCACCTCGACCGCACCGGCCGGGGAGCTCCGCCGGCTCACCCTCGTGTTCTGCGACCTGGTGGGCTCCACGGAGCTCTCGGCCAGCCTGGAGCCCGAGGCCTACCACGACGTGCTCCAGCGCTACCAGGACCTCTGCCGTTCGGTGGTGGAGGAGCAGGCCGGCGGTTCGATCATCTCGTTCCGGGGCGACGGCATCCTGGCCGCCTTCGGCTACCCCGTCGCCCACGAGGACGACGTCGACCGTGCCGTCACCGCTGGCCTCGAGCTGGTGCAGGGCGTGCAGCGCCTCGCCGCCGGGTCCCCCGCCCCCGACGTCGCGGTCCGGGTCGCCGTGCACCGCGGCGTGGTGTTCCTCGACCGGGAGCGGGCCGACCTCTACGGCCTGGCCGCCAACGTGGCCGCCCGCATCGAGAGCCTCGCCGCGCCGGGCACCGTGCTGGTGTCCGACGAGGTCCACGCCCTGCTCGGCGACCGCTACGACATCGAGAGCCATCCAGGCCGAACCGTGAAGGGCCTGGCCGAAGCGCTCACCACCCACACCGTGCTGGGTGAGCGCCTCGACGCCGGTCGACGGCTGGGGACCGCCCCGCTAGTGGGCCGAGCCGCCGAGCTCGCGGCCGGCCGGGAGGCGTGGGCCGCAGCCGCCACGGGCACCAGCCCGGCGGGCGCCTGCGTGGCGATCACCGGGGAGCCCGGCATCGGCAAGTCCCGGCTCGTGGCCGCCATCAGCCGCGAGGCACAGGCCGACGGTGGCTCGGTGACGGAGGTGGCCGGTTCGCCCCGCCACGAGGGGTCGGGCCTGTTCCCGTTCCGCCGGGCCATCGAACTGCACGCCGGCATCGAGCGCACCGACGACGGACCGACCCGCCTCCGGAAGCTGACCGACCTGCTCGACCGCCGGGCGGTGGCCCACGATCGCCGGCCCCTCCTCGCAACCCTGCTCGGGATCGACCCCGCCGCCGGGTACCCCACCGTGGAGCTCGACGCCCGGCAGCTGCGCGAGGCGATCGACGGCGCCGTGACCACCTACCTCGACTCGTGGCGGGGCGGGGCCGGTTCCGTGCTCGTCGTCGAGGACCTGCACTGGTTCGACGCCAGCAGCCGAGAGCTGGTGGCCAACCTCCTGCGGACCCCAGCGCCTGACCGCCTCGTGGTGCTGTCGAGCCGCAATCCCGCCGACGCCCCGCTGGGCAGCGGCACGATCCACCTCGAGCTGACCCCGCTCGAGGACGCCGACCGTCTGGCCCTGGTCCACGCGCTGGCCGGTCACGAGCTCGACGAGCTCTCGATCCGTGACGTCGCCGAGCAGAGCGACGGCGTGCCGCTCTTCGCCGAGGAGCTGGCCCGGTCCGCCGTCGCCGGGCCCGCTCCGTCCGGTGCCGCACCGGCAGCCAACCCCGCCA
>JALYWQ010000229.1 GCA_030852625.1 Actinomycetota bacterium | reverse complement strand
GGCGAGAACGGCTGGCACCGACAGTTGATCGTCACGGACGGGGAGGCTCGCCACGCCAAGGCGGTCACCGACCCCGACGACAACGCCGAAGCCCCGACGTTCTCTCCCGACGGGAGCCAGGTCGCCTACGCCGTCGGCATCGGCGACTACGAATCGGCAGGGCCCGGCGGGTACGCCATCTGGATCGTCGACGTCGACGGGGACGAACCCCGCCGCATCACCGGCCCTCCGAACTGGGGCCCGGACATGGGCCCGGCCGGCTCGGACCAGGAACCCGATTGGTCGCCCGCGCGGGACGACATCGCCTACGCCCACTACGGGCGTGCGCCGGGACCCGTGACCGCCGGAGAGGCCAACGGCATCTACGTGGTGACGCCCGCAGGAGGTCTGCCCCGCCGGCTGACGACGCCCGGGTTCGACGAGTACGACCATAGACCGATGTGGTCTCCCGACGGCGGCCACGTCGCCTTCGTGCGAACGCACGTGCCGAGAGCGCTCGATGGCACCCGGGCGGGCGCTCGCCTGGCCGGACTGTGGGTCGTGGCTCGCGACGGCTCCCGTCCCCGACTCGTCGCCGAGCTGCCTCTAGGGGACGAGCCGATGGCGTGGCACCCCGATGGCACGTCGCTGTGGCTGGGCGGGCGGCCGTCGTTCACCGAGAACCCTGGGCTTCCGGCAAGGAGCGTCGACCTCGCGACCGGTGAGCAGGCGCCGCTCGGACCGCCGCTCGACGCGATCGCGTGGAGCCCCGGCGGGGCGCATCGCTACACGACGGCGCGTGAGGCCAACCCTCCTGGTGTGTGGCGCATCACCGCCACGGATGAGGTGGCCCGAGAGTTCGTGCCGCCGCGCGGCCTCCCGCTCGGCCGCGACCTCGACCTCGCCACCTGCTGAACTCGCTACAGGCCGACGACCTTGGCTGCTGTCTCTCCGAGGAGCTGGACCCGGCCTGCCACGTGGCCGTTGGCGGCGGCGTTGATGGTGAACCCGTCGACACCGAGGGCCAGGTCAGAGGTCAGGCGCTCGCCGACGGTGTCGGGGTCGCCGAGGATGAAGCTCCGCTCGAGGCCGCGGCGCTGGTCCTCGGGCATCGAGGCCAGGTCGATGCCGCGGTGGCCGAAGTAGGCGGCCAGGTCGGCCTGGGCCTCCTCCATCGTCGGTGCGATGCAGGCGTTGCGCTGCCACGACACGGTGAGCTCGTTGCGATCCCGTCCGAGGCGATCGCAGTGGCCGGCCAGCGCCTCGAGCTTGCGGCCCACCTCGGAGGCTCCGCAGATCAGGTTCGACTCGTCGGCGTACTGGGCCACCATTCGCAGCGTCTTCTTCTCGCCGCCGCCGCCGATCATCACGGGGATGTGGCCGACGGGCGGCGGGGAGTTCACGGCGTCCTTCACCTGGTAGCGCTCGCCGTCGAGCGACACCCGCTCGCCCCGCAGCATCGGGAGGATGATCTGCAGGGCCTCCTCGAGCTTCTCGAACCGGTCGGTGAACGTTCCGAACTCGATGCCGAACGCGTCGTGCTCGAGCTCGAACCAGCCCGACCCGATGCCGAGCTGGGCCCGGCCGCCGGAGACGATGTCGAGCGTCGTGACCGTCTTCGCCAGCACCGCCGGGTTCCGGTAGGTGTTGCCGGTGACCAGTGCGCTGAGCCGCACCGTCGAGGTCTCGCGAGCCAGCGCCGAGAGCAGCGAGTAGCACTCGAGCATGTACTCCTCGGGCGCCCCCAGCATCGGCAGTTGGTAGAAGTGGTCCATCACCAGCACGGTGTCGAACCCGCTCGCCTCGGCCTCCCTGGCCTGCTGGGCGACCACGTCGAACAGCCCGGCCGGGCCGACATCGGGGTAGGTGAAGTTCGGGATCTGGTAGCCGAGGCGCGTCATGCCGCCCATTCAACCCGAGGCCGCTCGATCTCGCGCTGTGGGTGCTAGACGTTCGGGGTGCGACGGTTGGAGGAGGTGGCGGAGGACGACGGGTGGCGGTGCTGGCTCTGCGACGAGCCGGTCGATCCGTCCATGTCGGTGAACGACCCCCGCGGCCCGAGCGTCGACTCCTGCGTGACGAAGGCCAAGGCCAAGGCGAAGACCAAGGGTGGTTCCCCGCTGCGCGAGCGGCTGGCCCACCGAGGCTGCAACACGGGGAAGGGAGCCACCGCGCCGGTGGTGCCCTGGGCCGAGCACCTCTTCGTGGCTGACCCGGCCGCCATCCTCCCGGTCGTGGAGCGACTCGAGCAGAAGCCGGGCCGTGAGGTCATGGCCCGGTGCCCCGACCGACTCGACGCAGAGGCGACCGCCGCGTGGCTCATCGATCGGGTCTCGCGGCTTCGGCCGGAGCTCGCGGTGACCACCGAGATCGAGCCGGGTGGCGGTCAGTTCCTGGTGATCCTCCGCCGCACCTCGTAGCCCCGGGAGCGGCGCTACTTGATGGAGACGACCTCGACCGTGAGGGTGGCGCCGGTGGGCGACTCGAAGTCGACCTTGGCGCCCGGCTTGGCACCGCCGAGGGCCTCGCCCAGGGGTGATCCGGGGCTGATGATGTCGTACTCGACGCCCCGCTCCTCGACCGAGCCGAAGAAGTAGGTCTCGATGTCGTCGTCACCCTCGTAGCGGAGCTCGACCACCGAACCGGGCTCCACGACGTCGCCGTCGGTGCCCTCGACGATCTCGCAGTTCTCGATCATCGAGGCCAGCTGCCGGATCCGGGCCTCCATCTGGCCCTGGTGGTCCTTGGCTGCGTGGTAGTCGCCGTTCTCCTTGAGGTCGCCGAGCTCACGGGCGGCCTCGATCTTCCGGGCGATCTCGACCCTGCCGACGGTGGTGAGCTCGTCGTGCTCGGCCTTGAGGCGGTCGTACGCCTTCTGGGAGAGGTGGTGGGTCTGCGGGACCATAAGCAGAAAAGCCTACCGGGACAGGGCCCTTGCCATCTCTATCGAATGTCGATATAACGGAACTCGTGCGATCTTCCGACGAGGCGCAAGACCCGGCGACCTTGCTGCCGCTGCCCGCCGCGGCGATGTACATCCTCACGGCCCTCGGGACCGGCCCGCTGCACGGCTACGGCCTGATGACCGAGATCCGAGAGCTGTCCGGGGGCACCGTGGAGCTCGGCCCGGGCACCCTCTACGGCTCCGTGAAGCGGATGCTGGGGCAGGGGCTCATCGCGGAATCCGACGAACGCCCCGATCCTTCGCTCGACGACCAGCGGCGGCGGTACTACGAGCTCACGGCCTTCGGCGCACGGGTGGCGGTGGCCGAACAGGCTCGGCTCGCGGAGCTGGCAGCGGCGGCCGCGGCGCGGTTGCCCCGCTGGGTCCCTGGGACGACAGGGTGATGGGACGAACTCGTTCGGCGGCGGTCTACGAGCGGATGCTCGTGGCCTACCCCCGCCAGCACCGGGCGGAGTTCGGGCCCGAGATGGTGCAGGTGGTGCAGGACCGACAGATCCACGGTGGCGAGCCCGCGTGGCGCCTGTGGCCTCAGTTGTTGGCAGACACGGCGACGAACGCCGGGAAGGCGAGGTGGGATGTGGTGATCGAACGATATCGAGCGCTTCTCGTTGCCGGACTGGCGACCGTGGCCCTGTTGGCGGCGCTGTCCGACGGCATCCGGGGGTTGGCGATCGTCGCTGTCGCGGGTGGTGCGGCATTGCTGCTCTGGCGGTCGAAGCCGAGCACGGCGGGGTCCACGACGCCGTCCTCGCGTGCGTGGCTGACCGTGGGCGTCCTGCTGCTCGCGTGTGCCGTCGTCAACCTGGTGATCGCCGGCGACGACGAGATGTCCGAACCGCAGTGGTTCGCGATGTTCGCCAGCCTGATGATCGGTGCGTTCACGCTGATCACCGGTCTGCTGCTCCGCATAGCTCGGCGCTGATCACCGCGGTCGGGAGCTGGCGTCAGTTCACCTGGCGATCGCGGCCTTCCCAGTAGGGGGCACGGAGCTTGAACTTCTGGAGCTTGCCGGTGGCGGTGCGAGCCAGCTCGTCGCGGAACTCCACCGACGTGGGGCACTTGTAGCCGGCCAAGCGCTCCTTGCACCACGCCCGGAGCTCGGACTCGTCGGCCGTGGTGCCCGGGGTCAGGACGACGAGGGCCTTGATCGTCTCGCCCCACTTCTCGTCGGGCACCCCGATCACGCACACCTCGGCCACCGACGGGTGGGAGAACAGGGCGTCCTCCACCTCGATGGAGCTCACGTTCTCCCCGCCGCTGATGATCACGTCCTTCTTGCGGTCGTTGATCGTGACGTAGCCGCCATCGTCGATGGAGCCGCCGTCGCCCGTGTGGAACCAACCGCCGTCGAGGGCGTCGGCGGTGGCGTCGGGCTGGTCCCAGTAGCTCTTCAGGATGTGGTTGCCGCGGGCCAGCACCTCGCCCTCGGCGTCGACCGTCACCTCGATGCCCACCGCGGGCACGCCGGCCCG
>JALYWQ010000191.1 GCA_030852625.1 Actinomycetota bacterium | reverse complement strand
CAGCCAGATCTCGGCGCTGATCGCCGACAACTACGCCGTCGAAGGGCTGCTCGGCAAGGACCGCGACCCGAGCCGCCACTCGTTCCTGCCGATCCACCACCTGTGCCTGTTCAAGCTGGGGGTGCCGCTTGGCGAGCTCTGGTACCTCCACGACCTGGCCGCCTGGTTGCGGGAGCACCACCGCAGTCGCTTCTTGCTGACGGCGCCGCCGCTCCGCCTCCCCGGCATCGTCGGGTCCCCGCTCACGCCGGTCGCCACCGTCTGAGCGACGGTCGGCGTCGAACCCGCTACGTCGCGGTTCGCACCCAGCCCCGCGCGTGGGGCATGCCCATGTCGGCGTAGGTGAGGATGCCCGGTTCGGCGGCCACGACCACCGGGATGGCATTGAGCGCCGGCACCGCGGTGATGATGTGGCCGATGGCCATGAAGTCCTCGATGGTCTCGGCCTCGAAGTCGGGCGGGGGCAGGAAGTCGAGGCTGGCCATCACGGTGGGCAGGCCCTCGACGGTGATGGCCCACCCGTCCTTCTCGATCACCCACGGCGGGTCGAGGGTGGCGCCCTTCTTCCACCGGACGCTGAGCTCGATCACCGTGCGGTCGCCCACCCGGCCCTGCCAGCTGGCTGCCACTCCCGCCACGTGCCCGGCCGGGATCGTCCAGGACGCCATCACCACGTCCTCGGTGGTCTGGGCGTACTCCTCCTCGCACACGATCTCGTCGAGCTCCACGCCGAGGGCGTCGGCGACCATGGCCACCGCCTCGCCGAACACTGCGGTGCCGGCCCGGGCCATCCCCGGGAGCTCCGGGTCGTCGATCGCTCGGCCGAAGCCCGTGGGCCGCTCGGTGTCGGGGGAGTCGTAGAACGTGGTGTCGGCCGTCTCAACCACCGACACCTTGTCGATGCGGTTGCAGATCCCGGCGATCGTGACGGCGACCAGCTCGGCGAAGCCGGGGCTCACGCCGGTGCCGAAGATCGAGGTGCCGCCTGCCTCGCAGGCCTTGACGACACGGTCGCGCTCCGCGCCGAGGTTGGTGCCGGTGATGAACGCCGCCGTGGCGACCACGTTGGCGCCCGACTCGAGGATCCGCACCAGCTCGTCGACCGACGGCCACATCGGGTTGTAGACGACGCACTCGGGCTGCAGGGCCAGCAGGGCGTCGACGTCGTCGGTAGCGGCCACACCCACCGGGGCGATGCCCGCGAGCTCACCGGCGTCCACGCCCACCTTGGCCGGCGACCACGCGAAGCAGCCGACCAGCTCGAGGTCGGGGTTGGCCGTGATGGCCTTCACCGACTCCTTGCCGACGTTGCCGGTCGTCCACTGCACCACTCGGATCGCCATGTCTTGCCAGTCCTCTCGTCCTGTTGCTGCGCTACTGGGTGAAGTCGGTGTGCAGCCGAGTCAGCTTGGAACCAGCGATGCGCCAGCCGTCGGCGGTCTTGGTGTAGGTCTCGTGGTAGTGGCCGTAGCCGTCGAGCCGCATGCCCCCGGGCCAGATCACGATGTCGTGGAGGGCCCAGATGCCGGTGGCCGTGCTGTCGGACGTGACCTCGATCTCGGGCATGTGGCCCTGGTGCACGGTGGTGGTGCCGGCCAGCGCGGTGTCGAGGTAGGTGAGGAAGGCGTCCGCACCCGTGATGAGCTCGCCGCCCGACGCCGTGGTGTCGATCACGACGTCGTCGGTGAACACCTGTCGGAAGGCGGCCCAGTCCTTGGTGTCGAGGGTGCGGAAGTACCGCGCCTTGAGCTGCTTGATCGCCTCGATGTCCCCCATCGGGCCCGGAACCTACATGGCGGAAACGAGGTCGGGCGCGTGCACCGCGCGTGCGACGATGCCGAGCGTGACGATCGTCGAGTTGTACCTGGCCGGCACCCGCACGGTTCGAGAGGCCGTCACCGATCCGCTGGTCGTGACGGCGTGGGACCAGCCGTCGGTGCTCGAGGAGCAGACCATCGGCAGCCTGGCCGGCCACCTCACCCGCACCGGTACCTGGATCGTCGAGGAGTTCCTCGACGCCGGCGAGCCCGATGGCCCGGTCGACTTCGAGGACGTGGCCACGTTCTACGTCACGCTCCTGCCGACGGAGGACGACCCCATCCACGAGGGCATCCGCCAGCGGGGCGCCGCCTTGGCGGCACAAGGCTCGGCGGGGTTGGCGGCAACGATCGAGGAGCGCATGCCACGGGTGGAGGAGCGCCTGCGTGAGCTCGCCGGCGATCGCAAGCTGACCGTGACCGCGGGCCACGTCATGACCATCGACACCTACCTGGTGACACGGATCGTCGAGCAGGTGGTCCACCTCGACGACCTGGCCCGCAGCGTGGCACGAGCGCCGTGGGACCTGCCGCTCGGGTCCCACCGCCTGGTGGCCCAGGTCGGTGTGGACATCGCGCTCCTGCGACACGAGCCGAACGACGTGGTCCGGGCCCTCTACCGCCGGGGCCAGGCGAGAACGGTGTTCCCCGTGATCTGAACCCTGCTGGTCAGCCCATGGCTTCGCGGAGGACCGCGATCGAGCGGGCTTCCTCGTCGGGGTTGCCGCCCATGGGCACCGGGCTGAAGTCGGTGGCGCCGGAGGCCTCGATCTCCCCGAGGGCCTCCCGCACGAACTCCTCGTTCCCGACGATCGACAGCTCACCGAGGCCAGGCACGCCTTCGATGTCCATCATGGCCCGGTAGCTGGGCAGGTTGGCGTAGTCGCCGAGGATGGCCCCGAGGAACTCCCGGGCCGGCTTCGGATCGTCGGTCACCCAGAAGGGCAGGGAGCACACGATGGCGGGGGCCGGTCGATCAGCGG
>JALYWQ010000189.1 GCA_030852625.1 Actinomycetota bacterium | reverse complement strand
TCTCGGTGGGCACCTGGATGGAGCGGTAGCCCTGGCTCGACACGAAGGTGTGGGCCCGGCGCTCCACGTCGCGCAGGTGGTCGATCCTCGTCACCAGGAGGATGCCGTTGCGGTCGCGGTACACGGGCTCGTTCTCGCGCATCCACCGGTAGGCGGGATGCGGGTCCGCCACGTGGAACTGGGGATCGAGGACGTCGACGTCGGGCCGGTCGGTCACGACCGAGGTGGGAGCGGCAGCCACTCAGGCCTCGACGTGCTCGCCGAGCAGCTGGGGCACCCGGAGCTCTTCAGGGATGCGATCGGGCCCGACCACGCGGTCGATGGCCTCGTGGAGGGCGTAGATCCGGCGCTCCTGGTAGCTGAGCTGCACGCCTTCGAGCGCTCCGGCGTCGATCGACTGCTGGATGCCCGGGAGCACGTTGAGGTCCTCGAACAGCACGCTCTCGTTGAGCATCACGAAGTTCTGGAAGCCGACGCCGTACTCGGGGTCCTCTGGTGGCCGGGAGCCGCAGAAGTGCACGTGGTAGCTCGACTCGCTCGGCGACCCGTCGGGCCAGTTGGTGATGAAGAACACGAACCCGGGCCCGCCGAACACGATGCTCAGGTTCGGGAACACGTGGTAGGAGAACGTGCCCGACACTGGGAGGTCGCCCACGCCCGTGAAGAGGTCGGGGAAGGGTGAGCTGAAGTCGATCCCGTCGTGGATCTGGATCAGCATCCGGGAGTGGCCGTTGGGGAGCAGCTGGATGCCCGTGGTGGCCTGGCGCAGTCCGAGCGCGGCGGTGTCCTTGTGCACGTAGTTCACGTGGTAGGTCTCGATGTTGGCGTCGACCGGGATCTTCCAGTTCACCGGCACCGGCCGCTGGTTGTGGGTGATCAGCCGGAGCCGGCCATCCATGTCCGCGATCTCGCTGAGGTCCTTGGCCACCTGCCCGAGGAACTCCTCGAGCGGCCCGGCATCGGGGTCGAAGTTGATGAACACCAGCGGACCCCACGTCTCGCACCGGATGGTGGTGAGGGCCAGGCAGTCGCGGTCGAGGTCGGAGAAGTTGTTCTGTTCCGGGTACCCGACCAGCTCGCCATCCAGCGAGTACACCCAGTTGTGGTACGGGCAGGTGAGCCGCTTGCCCGTGGTGCCGGCGTCGTCGAGGAGGAGCGCCGAACCGCGGTGCTTGCAGGTGTTGTAGAAGGCCTTCACCGAACCGTCCTCGGCCCGCACGAGGATCACCGGGCGCTGCACCTGGTCGAGCCGGCGGTAGGAGCCGGGCTCGGGCAGCTCGTCGGTGTGGGCCACCATCAGCCAGCTCTTCCCGAACACCGCGTCGGTCTCCAGGGCCGCGAAGCCGGGGTCGGCGTACCGGGCGGCCGGCACGGGCGGCAGCACCGGGAAGCCCTCGGGGTAGCTCGTGCGCTCACCTTCGTCCGACGCTCGGCGCTTGATCGACTCGATCAGGACGGAGGACATGGTCATCGGATCACTGCTCCTGTTCGCCGGCCGCTGCGGACGCAGCCCAGGCCAGATCGGGCTTGCCTTGCGGGGTGTACCGGATCTCCGGCACGACGACGACGCGGCGGGGCAGCTTGTAGCCGGCCAGCACGGGTCGGAGGTGGGCGCGGATGGCGTCGTGGTCGGGAGCGGGGTCGTCGCCGCTCGTGATGAGGGCCACCACGGCCTGACCGAACCGCTCGTCGGGCGCGCCGACCACCAGCGCGTCGAGCACGGCCGGGTGCTCCTTGATGGCGTGGGCCACCTCGTCGGGGTGCACCTTCTCGCCGCCGGTGTTGATGCACGACGAGCCCCGCCCGAGGAGGGTCAGGGTGCCGTCGTCCTCGAGCCGGGCCAGGTCGCCCGGCACCGCCCAGCGGGTGCCGTCGGCGTCGGTGGGGAAGGTGGCGGCCGTCTTCTCGGGGTCGTTCCAGTAGCCCAGCGGGACGTGGCCCCGGCGGGCCAGCTTCCCGACCTCACCCGGTGCCACCGGCCGGAGGTCGTCGTCGAGCACGGCGACGTCGGGGCCGACGCTGAAGCGGGGGAGGGAGTCGGAGCCGCTGCCCACCATGGTGCCGCTGCTGCCGGTCTCCGAGGCCCCGAAGCCGTCGACGACCATGGCGCCCGGGACGGCCTTCTCGATGCGGGTCTTGGTGGAGGGCGAGAGCATGGCCCCGCCCGACACCACCACCGCCAGGGAGGAGAGGTCGAAGGAGGCCTCGGTCACGGCATCGAGGAACGGGAGAGCCATGGCGTCGCCCACGAGGACGAGCAGCTGCGGGCGCTCGGTCTCCACGAGGCGGGCGATCGCGGCGGCGTCGAACGAGCGCCCGGTCCACAGGACCACGCCCCGCCCGGTGAGGAGCGGCAGGAGGGAGTTCCACTGGCCGTTCCCGTGCATCATCGGCGAGGTCACCAGCCAAGGCGCCCACTCCGGGCTCAGCACGGACGCCAGCTCCTCGGGAGCCTGGATGGGTGGTCCGGCCGGGTTGCCGCCCCCGAGGGCAGCGAAGAACAGGTCCTCCACCCGCCAGACGACGCCCTTCGGTGACCCGGTGGTGCCCCCGGTGTAGAGCACGTAGGGGTCGTCGCCGGAGCGGGGCCCCGCGGCGGTGGACGGGTCGGCCGACGCGAGGGCCGCTTCGTACTCGATGGCCTCCGGGAGCGCAGTGTCGCCGATGGTGATGATCGAGCGCAGGGCGGGGAGGCCGTCCCGGGCCGGCACCAGCTCGGCGAGCGACGCCTCCACCACCAGCGCGACCGCGCCGCTGTCCTGCAGCACGTAGCGGATCTCGTCGGTGGTGTACCGGTGGTTGACGTTGATCGGCGCGCAGCGGGCCTTGAAGCAGCCAAGCAGCAGCTCGTGCCACTCGGCCCGGTTGCCCGACAGCACGGCTACGTGGTCACCCGGCCCCACACCGGCGGCGAGGAGGGCGGCGGCGACCCGGGCGCTGCGCTCGTCGAGCTCGGCGTAGGTGAGTCGAACGTCGCCGGCCACGAGGGCCGGTCGGTCGGGGATCGTCTCGGCCACGATCTCGTAGAGATCAGCGATGTTGAAGGCTCGCAAGTTGCCCCTCCCCGAAATGAACCATCACATATATAGTGCGAGGATGAGCGAAGACGCAACAGCAGGACGGTTCGGGGGCAAGGCGGCACTGGTCACCGGCGGGGGCTCGGGCATCGGCCTGGGCATCGCCACGCGGCTGGCGTCGGAGGGGGCCGCGGTCACCATCTGCGGGCGCAACGAGGACCGCCTCAAGGCGGGCGTCGACGCCATCGGCCACGAGGCCCGCTACGTGGTGGCCGACATCACCAGCGAGGCCGACGTCGTCGCCGCGGTCGCCGCGGCCCGGGAGGCCACCGGTTCGCTCGAGGTGGTCGTGGCCAACGCCGGCGCCACCGAGGCGCTCGGCCCCCTCCCGCTGATCGACGCCGGCGCCTTCGAGCGCGACCTGCGGCTCAACATCATCGGCACCTTCCTCACCATCAAGGCCAGCGCGCCGGCGCTCTCGCAGGCCGGGGGCGGTTCGATCGTGGCGGTGTCGTCCATCGCTGGCGTGCTGACCCACCCGATCATGGCGCCCTACAGCGCCAGCAAGGCCGGCATGGAGATGCTGGTGAAGAACGCCGCCGACGAGCTCGGCACCTTCGGCATCCGGGTGAACGCGGTGCGGCCCGGCCTCGTGCCCACCGACACCTCCGACCCGCTGGCCTCCAACGAGCACACCCGAGCCGACTACCTCGCCCAGATGCCCCTCGGCCGGTTGGGCGACGTGGACGACATCGCCGGTGCGGTGGCGTTCCTCGCCGGACCCGACTCCACGTGGATCACCGGCCAGCTGATCGGCGTCGACGGCGGCCACTCGCTGCGACGCGGCCCAGACCTCAGCGGGCTGGTGGGCGGGCTGTTCGACGAGACCCTGGCCACGGTGATGGGGGGTGGTGCGTGATGCACCCGTTCGTCGCCCTGATGAAGAAGTACTGCATCGACTACACGAACTCCCACGACCAGTCGCTCTACGGCGAGATCATGGAGCCCGACTACGTCGTCAACATCAACGGCATGCAGCTGGAGGTCTCGACCACCTACTCGGCGTCGGTGACGCAGCTGTTCGACATGTGCCCTGGCCTCGGCCTGGTGGTCCACCGGTTCGTGCTCAACGGCGATCGCTTGGCCATGTACTTCAGCGAGCACACCGCCATGCCCGGACCGCTCGGCAACACCCTGTGCTGCTGGCGGGGCATCGGTCTCTACAAGTGGAACGGGACGCGCCTCACGGAGAACTTCGTGGAGCAGGACTACGTGGCCATGCAGGCCCAGCTGGCCACCGGTGAGCCCCACCCGCTCATCCCGCCCCACATCGACCCGTGGACCACCACCGAAGCCGTGCCCGAGGATCCCGGTGCGGAGGCCATCGTCCGCGAGTGGCTCGAGCGCGGCGATCTCGCCGATGCCGACGACCACGAGATCGACGACGCCCGAACCGGCACCGAGTACGTCCCGGTGATCGACGTCGAGTCGCTCACCGTGAACGACCTCTTCTCGGCCGGATCGTCGGTGCCGTTCCACGTGCGGTGGCAGGGCACCTACCGAGGCGGCCTCGGCGAGGCCCTCGACGACAAGGTCGGTCGACCGATGGAGCTCACCGCGGTGGGCATCGCCGAGGTCGTCGATGGCCGGGTCACCTCCGTCAAGGCGATCACCGGGCGGCTGCAAGCAGTGACGGAGCTGTCGGGCGTGCAGCCCGCGTTCGGCTGACCGCCCGAGGGATCGCATGTAGGAGGAGCTACTGATGGGGGACGCAAGGGTGTCGAGCTACACCCGCACGTTGGCGGAGGTCGACGCCACCAGCCTGGCGCTGGTGGGGGGCAAGGGGGCCAACCTCGGCGAGCTCGTGGCGGCCGGCGCGCCGGTGCCCCGGGCGTTCTGCGTGACGACCGACGCCTACCGGGCCTTCCTGGAGCGCCACGAGCTGCCCCAACGGATCAAGGACCTGCTCGCCGAGGTCGACTACGCCGACCCGGCCGGCATCGAGGCGTCGGCGTCGCAGATCCGAGCCCTGATCGTGGGCGGCGAGATCCCCGACGACATCGCGGCGGACATCGCCGCCGGCTACCGGGCCCTCGAAGCTGAGCTGGGGGAGCGCGTCGAGGTGTCGGTGCGATCGTCGGCCACTGCGGAGGACCTGCCCGGCACGTCGTTCGCGGGCCAGCAGGACACCTACCTCTGCATCTCGGGTCTCGACGCCGTCAGCGATGCCGTTCGTCGGTGCTGGGCGTCGCTCTGGACCGACCGGGCCATCGCCTACCGCCACACCCAGGGCTTCGACCACGACGCGGTGCTCCTGGCCGTCGTGGTGCAGGAGATGTTCCCGTCGGAGGTCGCCGGGGTGCTGTTCACGGCCAACCCGGTCACCTCGAACCCCTTCCAGCTCTTCCTCAACGCCAGCTGGGGCCTGGGTGAGGCGGTGGTGTCGGGCCACGTGAACCCCGACCAGCTCATCGTCGACAAGACCACCCTCGAGGTGACCGATCGGCAGATCAACGACAAGCAGCAGATGACGGTGCGGGTCGAGGGCGGTCAGGGCTCGGTCCTCGTCCCGGTCCCGGAGGAGCAGCGGCAGCAACCGTCGCTCACCGACGAGCAGGTCACCCGGCTGTGCACCGTGGCGAAGGAGATCGAGGACCACTACGGCTTCTACCAGGACATCGAGTGGGGCATCGCCGGCGATCGGGTGGCCATCCTCCAGGCCCGCGAGATCACCGGCGCCGACCTCGACTTCGGTCACGAGCTGGAGACGTGGAAGACGCCCCGGGCGCTGGCCGAGATGTACGACGAGCGGTGGGTGTGGTCGCGCGCCTACTCCGACGAGTTCCAGACCGGACCGACGACGCCGTCGTTCTACACCTACACCGAGTTCGGGATGTCGGTGCTGAAGATGCTCACGCTGCTGCTCACCGGCACCCAGAACACCCTCGGCTACCAGCCCCACGAGCTGATGGACATCCCCTACTACCGCTGGTACGGCGCCCGGGCCTACTTCAACCTGGCCTTCGAGCGCGACCGGATCCGCTTCTTCACGCCGCCGTTCGCCCGCACCGACGCCATGCTCCTGCCGTTCCCCGCCGACGAGCGGGAGGAGCTGCGGGACCTGCCGTTCGACTGGGACCAGTTCTTCGGCATGCTCCAGAACCTGGAGGACACCAACCCCGAGGTCTCCCTGCTCGGCACCACCAAGGTGATGTACGAGGGCATGGAGCGGTGGGTGGCGGCGGAGGAGGAGTTCTGGGCCGGCTTCGACTACGAGGCCGCGTCGGTCGAGGAGATCATCGACGAGCAGATGACGATGCGGGGCGACTCCAAGTTCTTCCCCAACGTGGTGCTGCCGTTCACCGTGTACCTCTACATCATGTCGCCGGCCCTCGAGGCCCTGTGCCGGGCCTGGTTCGACGACGAAGACGGCACGATCTACACGAGCCTCGTCGGCGGCAGCCAGAGCAAGACCACCGAGGAGAACATCGCCCTCTGGGAGCTCTCCCGATCGGTGCTCCGGTCGCCGGCGCTGCTCGACCTGGTCCGCAGCACCCCCGACGACCAGCTCCTCGACGCCATCAGCGCGTCCGCCGTCGGCGCCGCGTTCCGAGCGGAGGTCGACGCCTTCCTCGAGGCCTACGGCCACCGTGGCGGTGCCGAGCGCGACGCCTACCACCGGCGCTGGCGGGACAACCCCGCCGGGGTCTTCCAG
>JALYWQ010000164.1 GCA_030852625.1 Actinomycetota bacterium | reverse complement strand
GGCCACGCCGGAGCTCGGCCTCGAAGCGGTGCTCGCTCAGCTGGGTGATGCGGTGCACGTCGCTGCGCCCCACCTGGAGCCGGCAGGCGAGGAGCAGGGCCTCCACCGATTCGGCGACGGTCTGCTCCTTCTCGGCGTTCCGGGTCCAGGCGTCGAACACCAGGATGGCCTTCGAGTCGGGGCTCATGGGGTGGTGCGTCGAGAGGGTGGCCTCCCGGAGGGCCATCACGCCGCCGACCCCGACGGTGATCCCGACGAGGGCCAGGACGATGCGAGCAGCCAGCAGGCGGGCCGGCGGCCGCTTCACCGCTGCTCGGGGTGCAGCAGGCGCTGCAGGTCGGCGTCGTCCTCGCCGGGGACGTCCTGGGCCAGCAGCGTCGCTTCGTCGACCACCAGGCCGCCCCGGGGGTAGCTGAGCGGACCCAGGGCCCGGGCCAGCTCCCGCTCACCTTGCGGCGTGGTGGTGGTCGATGCCAACCGGTCGACCAACCACGCCGCGCCCGAGAGAACGATGCCCCCGCCGACGAGGAAGGTGATGAACACGTTGGTGCGGTTCTGCGACTCGCGGAGCCACGCGAAGCGGTCGGCTCCCGGAGGACGGGACGCCCGGATGATCTGCTCCACGTCGGGGTCGACCTCGCTGCGGCCGAGCAGGCGGTCGAGCTTGCGGAGGACCAGCGCGGTGGCCATCGCCACCTCGGCGATCAGGATGATGAGACCGAAGAACAACGCCCGGTTCCACTCCCAGCGGTTGAGGGAGACGACGAGGTAGACGGCGGCGGTGAGGATCGTGGCTAGGCCGGCCAGCCACCCGATGACCTTCACCGGTCGGCTCCGGCAGCCTCGAGGATGACCCGGCCGGTGTCGCCTTCGACGGTGACCACGGCACCTTCGGCGAGCTCGTCGGTGGCACCGTCGTAGCCCACCACCGTGGCCACACCGGCTTCGCGGGCGAGGATCGCGAGGTGCGAGAGCACGGAACCGGTCTCGGTGACGAGACCGGCCAGGCGGGACAGCACCGGCCCGAGGCCCGGGGTGAGGGTGGTGGTGACGAGCACCGAGCCCGGCGCTGGATCCGTGGCGTCGTAGGTGACGACGCCACGGCCGGTACCACCGCCGGCTCCCGTGCCGCCGTGGCCGCCGTCGGTGGCCGTCTGCTCCCGGATTGCTCGTCCGAGGTCGGAGCGCCGGAAGCGCGCGGGGAGCGGTGCCCCCGCTTCCACGGTGAGGTCGGCGAG
The DNA here is from genome assembly GCA_030852625.1 of Actinomycetota bacterium. Taxonomy (GTDB): domain Bacteria; phylum Actinomycetota; class Acidimicrobiia; order Acidimicrobiales; family VFJN01; genus VFJN01. The sequence goes on along the minus strand of JALYWQ010000164.1, from coordinate 4,104 downwards.
CGACGTCGGCACGGCGCAGGCCCGCTTGGTGACGATGGCGTCGAGATCGTCGAGCGTGAGTCGACGGACGGCAGCCGGCTCGGGCAGCTCGCCGGCGGCGGTGAGGCGGCCGCCCAGGCTCCAGGCGGCCCGTCCGGCGAGCTCCTGGAACCAGCGCACCCGCAACCGGAGCGCCTCGCGGAGCAGCCCGGCGTCGGAGCTCGGCTCACCGGTGTGGTGGGGTGGGGGATCGGCATCGCTCGGCAGGGTCGGGGCGGCCTGGATGCGAGGCGGGGTGAGGGCGAGGACCACGGGGCTGCGCTCCACGAGGTCGGCGTCGGTGAGACCTTCCCGCCGGCCCTCGGCCAGCACCCGGAGCGCGACCGAGGCCCCGGTGAGGCGGGCCGCGGCGTCGGTGAGCATGCCCATCAGCACCTCGTGGCCGTGCAGCGCCCGGAGCGCGTCGCGAGTGCGGTGCAGCAACCCGAGGAGCTGACGGTCGGAGAGCTCGTCGAGCGGTGGCACGGTGTGGAGGTCGGCGTCGGCCTTGGCGAGCACGTGCTCCGCCAGGTCGGGGAGCGCGCCTCGGAGCCGTCCGACCCGCCACGCACTGCGGAGCCGCCGGGCACCGGGTCGGGGGTCCATCCGGGCCAGCAGCCCGGCACGGCGGGGGAGTTCGCCGGCGATGTGGAGATCGATGGCCACATGGCCGTCGATGGCGACGACCACCTCGCTCGCCGCTACCTCCCGCCGGCTCGCGCCCCCGGTGAGCACAACCGCGGAGCGGACGGCATCGCGCAGCGGGGGCAGCCAGAGGTCGATCTCGAGCGGGGCGAGCGGTTCGGGGAACGTCTCGGCCACGGGCCCGGGGCCGTAGACGGGTCCGACGGGTTGCCCGCGCACCTCCGTGGTGACGGGTCGGCTCTGCAGCACCCAGAGCTCGTGGTCGCCATCGACCGCCCACTCGATGTCCTGCGGTCCGCCGAAGTGCTCGGCCAGGGTGTCGGCCAGCTCGTGGAGGCGGCGGCGCTCGTGCCGGCCGACGGCCGGTCCGTCGCCGCGGGCGCGGTCGAGCAGCCGGCCGCGGTGGTCGAGGACGTAGCGGGAGCCGGCCACCTCACCGCTGACGAGGGGCTCGACGCTCCCCGAGGTGGCCGCGATGACCTGGCGGTCGCTGCGGCCGGTGACGGGGTCGACGCCGAACAGCACACCGCCGATGCGAAGGTCCACCATCGGCTGCACGAGCACGGCGATCGGCGAGCCGGGGACGCCCGCCCGCTCCCGCGACTCGAGCACCTGCTCCACGGCTCGCACGAGGCTCGGTTGGTCGACGATGCCGCCGACCGAGGCGAACTGCCCGGCCATGGCGGAGCCGGCCGTGTCCTCCAGCACCGAGGAGCTCCGCGCGATCAGCACGGTGCCCTGGCCCCCGAGTCGTTCGTAGGCGGCTGCGACGGCGGGGTGCTCCGCGACGCTGGCGCCGGCGTCGATGTCGGCGGTGAAGGTGGTGGTGAGCACGACGCCGGCCGGGGCACGGAGCCCGGTGGTGCCGAGCGCGGCGAGGGCGGCGGCCTTGGAGCCGGTGAGCGATGGGTCACCGGCGTTGGGATCGGCGAGGTCGACGATCCTGGGCGTGGGCGCGCCGGCGGTAGCTGCTGGGCCCCCGCCAGGACTCCTCCACGTGTCCGTCATTGCACCACCTCGTCACCGGCTGCCAACCGGTGGATCGCACCAAGTGTTCCCGCTGGGCGCGCTTCGTGCACGGATGTTTCCCAAACGAGAAGCTTTACCGATAGGGTCGAACATTCATAGGATGCGGAGCGATCTGGTCCAACCGGTACGCATCATGGGGGATGTGGGCCCAGTCAGGGGGAAGGCGTGGTTCGGGATCGTCACCGTCGAGGGCTGGGTGCTGTCGTGGTGCTCCTCGCGCTCGCCCTCGCTGCCGCGTGTGGGCCGCGCATCGACCGACCGGAGTCGGCGTCGACTGGGCCCGGCGCCGCCGATACCACCAGCGGTGCAGCCGGGGGCGGTGAGGTGTCCGGCGTGGCCGATCCGCTCGGTACGGGTGGCGGCGACACCGGGACCACCGGCGGCGCCACGACCTCCGGCGGCGGTTCCACGGGGAGCGCCACGCCGCAAGGCGGAGGTCCGGCGGCCCCGGGCCGGGCCAGCGGGACGCCGATCGAGCTCGGTGTCGCCGGCACCATCACCGGCTTGATCGGTGATCAGCAGAAGGGCATGGAGGTGTCGCTCCAGGCGTGGGCGGCCCACGTGAACGACCACGGCGGCGTGGCAGGACGTCCGGTGCACCTCAACTTCCTCGACGACGGCGGCGACCCGGGCCGCCACGCGGCGAGCGTGCGTCGCCTGATCGACGAGGTGAAGGTGACCGCCTTCGTCGGGAACGGGGCGTCCCTCACGATGTCGGCGGGGACGCCGATCCTCGAGGCCTCGGGCGTGCCCGCGATCGGCGGCGACTCCGGCAACAAGGGCTGGTTCACCTCGCCCATGGCGTTCCCGCTGAACGGCGCCGCCAAGCCCGAAGGCATCGCCCTCGGGGGTTGGGCGGCGGCCGAGCTGCCCCAGGAACGGTTGGCGATCTACCACATCAGCGAGATCGACATCGGCACGGTGATCGCCGACGAGGTCGAACGGGAGTGGGAGGCGGCCGGCAAGACCGTGGTGTCGCGCGGCTCGGTGGCGCTGGCCCACCCCGACTTCACCGCCGAGGTGCTCCAGGCCAAGAACCAGAACGCCGACATCGTCGCCCTCTTCGCTGACATCTCCGGCTGCCGCCGGTTCTTCGACGCCGCCCGTCGCCAGAACTTCAAGCCCGTGTTCCTCGTGGCCTCGGCGTGCTTCCAGCCTGGTCTCGAGTCGGCCAACGACCTCGTGAAGGACAACCTCTACGTCGGCTCCGCGCTCGAACCGCCGAACAGCGACGTCGCCGACGTGGCCGTGATGCGGGAGGCCATGGCCACCTACCTGCCCAACTTCCCCACCGCCCGGGTGGTCGCCGACGGCATCCTGCCGCGCGGGTGGGCCGCCGGTCGCCTCTTCGAGCGGGCCGTCGCCCTCGCCGGTGGCTCCCTGGCGGCCAAGGACCTGGTGGCCGCGCTGCGCACGATGAAGGGGGAGACCCTCGGCGGGCTCATCCCGCCGCAGACCTATGGTTCCGGCGCCCACCCCGAAGGGGTGTGCGGGAAGGTCCTCCGCTGGAACGGCACGCGTTGGCAGATCGTCACCCCCGCCTTCGTCTGCGGCTGAGGACGGCGGGCGCCGTCGTCGGCGTCCTCGTGCTCGTGTCGCTGGGGGCGCCGTCCGCCGGCGCGCCTGCTCAGGACACCGACCCGGAGCCGAGCTACTCGTTCGTGTCGGCCAGCAGCGGTGGTGACGGCTTGCGGGTGTTCTTCGACATCGTCGGGTTCCTCCCCATCGCCCCGGCGGTGAGCCTGGCCACGGTCTCGGCCGAGGGGTTCGTCGAGACGTCCCGCCGCACGGCGGTGGCGCTCCTGCCTGACCCCGGCGCCACCATCGTGGCCGCGCCCGGCCTGGCTGCAGGCCTGGTCGGCATCCCGAACGTGCCGGGTTACCCGCTCGTGGCGCGGGCCGACGACCCGTTCGTCCCCGAAGCCGAGGCCAGCCCGATCCTCGGTTCGGGCGTGGGGACCATCCGGGCCGAGGCCTCCTCCGACCGAGCTGCCGCCGTGGCCCGGCTCGCAGGCGCCGGGTCGGAAGGCATCACGGGCCTCGAGCCGTTCACCTCCCTCGTCGACGGGTTGCTCGACGGGCTCGGCATCCCGCTGTCGGGGTCGTTGCTCGACGTCGGATCCTCCGAGGTGCAGGTGGAGGAGACACAGTTGGGCCCGTCCACCCTCACGGCCCGGGCGACGTCCCGGCTGGCGGGGGTGAGCCTCCTCGGCGGACTGGTGCGCATCGCATCGATCGAGACGATGGCGCAGGCCTCACTCGACCGAGGGGTGGCGACCGCCGACGAGCCCGAGGTCGAGGTGTCGGGCGTGACCGTCGCCGGCATCCCGGCCTCCCTCGACGGCGACGGTCTGTCGCTGCTCGGCAGCTCGGCGCCGCTCGGCGGGCTGCTCGGGTCCCTGACCGATCCGC
>JALYWQ010000160.1 GCA_030852625.1 Actinomycetota bacterium | reverse complement strand
GGCAAGGCCCTCCTTGACGCCTTCGGCTTCCCGTTCAAGCGTGAGGGACAGGACTGATGGCCAAGAAGGCGCTCATCGAGAAGCAGCAGCGCACCCCGAAGTTCAAGGTTCGGGGTTACACCCGGTGCAAGCGGTGCGGTCGTCCGCACTCCGTGTACCGGAAGTTCGGCCTCTGCCGGGTGTGCCTGCGCGAGCTCGTGCACGCGGGGGAGATCCCCGGCGTGACCAAGGCCAGCTGGTGAGGGGAGGCGACCAATGACGATGACCGACCCCATCTCCGACATGCTCACCCGCATCCGCAACGCGAACATCGCGATGCACGATGACGTGCGCATGCCCAGCTCCAAGGTGAAGGAAGCCCTCGCCGAGATCCTCCACAAGGAGGGCTACATCGAGGGCTACGACGTCGCCGACAACACCGAGCGTCCCGGCCGTGTGCTCCACATCAAGATGAAGTACTCGCCCGAGCGGGCCCGCGTGATCTCCGGCCTGCGCCGGGTGTCGAAGCCGGGCCTCCGCGTCTACAGCCAGTCCGCCAAGGTCCCCCGGGTCTTCGGTGGCCTCGGCGTGGCCGTCCTCTCGACCAGCCAGGGGCTCATGACCGACCGCGAGGCGCGCAAGCGCAACGTCGGCGGCGAGATCCTCTGCTTCGTGTGGTGACCCCATGAGTCGAATCGGAAAGTCCCCAATCCCGGTCCCGAGTGGCGTCGACGTCACCATCGCCGACCGTCACATCACGGTGAAGGGCCCCAAGGGCACCCTCGAGCGCGACATCCCCGGCGAGATCACCATCCGCCAGGACGGTGAAGAGCTCCTCGTGGAGCGCCCCAACGACGAGCGTCAGAACCGTGCCATGCACGGCCTCGTCCGCTCGCTCGTCAACAACATGGTCGTCGGCGTGCACACCGAGTTCGTGAAGGAGCTCGAGATCATCGGCGTCGGCTACCGCGCCGCGGCTCAGGGCACCAGCAAGCTCGAGCTGGCCCTCGGGTTCAGCCACCCCGTCCACGTCGACGCGCCCGAGGGCATCACCTTCGAGACGCCGGCCCCGAACCGCATCCTCGTGCGGGGCGTCGACAAGGAGACCGTCGGCCAGGTGGCCGCCAACATCCGCAAGATCCGCAAGCCCGAGCCCTACAAGGGCAAGGGCGTCCGGTACCTCGGGGAATACGTCCCCAAGAAGGCCGGAAAGACGGGCAAGTAAGGAAGCACCATGACCGTCAGCGCCGCCAAGAAGCGTCAAGCCAAGCTCCGCCGTCACCGGCGGGTGCGCAAGAAGGTGACCGGCACCGCCGAGCGCCCGCGCCTCGCCGTGTTCCGATCGAACAAGCACATCGTCGCCCAGGTGATCGACGACCGCACCGGTCGCACCCTCGCGGCCGCCTCGACCAACGAGGGCGACCTCAAGGGCTCGGGCACCAGCAACAAGACCGCAGCCGCCGCCGTCGGCCGCCTGCTCGCCGAGCGGGCCAAGGCCGCTGGCGTCGCCAAGGTCGTCTTCGACCGTGGCGGCAACCTCTACCACGGCCGTGTCGCCGCTCTGGCCGACGCTGCCCGCGAATCCGGACTGGAGTTCTGATGGCCAACGGACCTGGCGCCCCCCGAGGGCGCGACCGGCAGCGCGAAGACCGCGAGAACCCCCGTCAGTCGACCGACACCACGCTCCGCGAGTCGCGCGTCATCAACATCAACCGCGTGGCCAAGGTCGTGAAGGGCGGTCGTCGCTTCAGCTTCACCGCCCTCGTCGTGATCGGCGACGGTCGGGGCCGGGTCGGCCTCGGCTACGGCAAGGCCAAGGAGGTGCCCCTCGCCATCCAGAAGGGCACCGAGGAGGCTCGGAAGAACCTCTTCCAGGTGCCGCTCGCCGGTTCCACCGTCACCCACCAGATCATCGGTCAGATGGGCGCCGGTCGGGTGCTCCTCAAGCCGGCTGCGCCCGGTACCGGCGTCATCGCCGGTGGCGCCGCCCGCGCCATCCTCGAAGAGGCCGGCGTGCACGACGTGCTCTGCAAGTCGCTCGGCTCGTCCAACCACATCAACGTGGCCCGCGCCACCATCGCCGGGCTCAAGGCCCTCAAGCGGCCCGACGAGGTGGCCCGCCTCCGTGGGCTCGACCCCGAGGACTTCGTGCCGAAGGGCATGCTCAAGGCCTACCTCGAGAGCGAGCGCGGCCCGGTGGACCACACCCCGGAGGAGGTGGCCTGATGGCCAGCCTCGTCGTCAAGCAGGTCCGCTCCGCCATCGGCTCCAAGCCGAAGCAGCGCGGCACCCTCCGGGCCCTCGGTCTGGGCCGCATCGGCCAGACCAACACGCTCCCTGATCGCCCCGAGATCCGCGGCATGATCGCCCGGGTCCCGCACCTGATCTCCGTCCAGGAAGAGCAGTAGCCATGCCTGAACCCCTCAAGCTCCACGACCTGAAGCCCGCCGCGGGCAGCAACCGGCGCAAGAAGCGCGTCGGTCGCGGCATCGCCGGCAAGGGCGGCAAGACCGCCGGCCGGGGCACCAAGGGCCAGAAGGCCCGCAACACCGTCCCCACCGGGTTCGAGGGTGGCCAGATGCCGCTCCACATGCGGGTCCCGAAGCTCCGTGGCTTCAACAACCCGTTCCGGGTCGAGTACCAGGGCATCAACCTCGACGTGATCGAGGCCTCGGAGTTGTCCGAGGTGAGCCCCACCACGCTCCACGGCAAGGGTCTCACCCACAAGGGCGCCCTCGTGAAGATCCTCGGGCGGGGCGAGCTCACCCGGGCCGTCACCGTGAAGGCCCACGCCTTCTCGAAGTCGGCCGAATCGGCCATCACGGCCGCCGGCGGTACCGTGGAAGTCCTGCCCAAGCCCTGGGGAGACCGACGTCCTCCGGTCAAGGGCAACCAGTTCGCCAACCGCTGATCGAATACGACTGCTGCCCCCCGCAGCGCTGCTGAGGAGCCCCGACCCGTGCTGTCCAGCGTTCGGAACATGTTCAGGGTCGCCGACCTCCGGGGGAAGATCCTCTTCACCCTGCTGGTCCTGGCGATCTACCGGTTCGGTTCGTTCATCCCCGCGCCCGGCATCGACCTCGACGCCGTCTCGGAGCTGAAGCGCCAAGCCGAGTCCGGCGCCGGCGTGCTCGGCTACCTGCAGCTGTTCTCCGGCGGCGCGCTCACCCAGTTCGCCCTGTTCGCGCTCGGGATCATGCCGTACATCACGGCGTCGATCATCATGCAGATCCTCACCGTGGTGATCCCGAAGCTCGAGGAATGGCAGCAGATGGGTGCTGTCGGGCAGCGGAAGATCACGCAGTGGACCCGCTACCTGGCCGTGGCCATCGCCCTCCTGCAGGCCACCGGCCTGGCCTTCCTGTTCCACAACGGTGGCGGCGGCCTCCTCGGCGGTGGCGGCAACTCCACCGGCCTCGACGTCCTGCCGAACTTCACGCCGTTCCGCGTGATCATCGTGGTGATGACCCTCACCGCGGGCCACGCCCTGCTCATGTGGATGGGCGAGCTGATCAGCCAGCGCGGCATCGGCAACGGGATGTCCCTGCTGATCTTCGCGTCCATCGTGAGCTCGTTCCCGGCCGCCGGAGCCACCCTTCGGGCGGAGAAGGGCACGACCCTCCTCGTGCTCCTCCTCGGGCTCGCCATCGTGCTGCTCGTCGCCATCGTGTTCATCGAGCAGGGCCAGCGCCGGATCCCGGTGCAGTTCGCCAAGCGCGTCGTGGGCCGGCGTATGTACGGCGGTCAGAGCACCTACATCCCGCTCAAGGTGAACCAGTCGGGCGTGATCCCGATCATCTTCGCCAGCTCGGTGC
>JALYWQ010000155.1 GCA_030852625.1 Actinomycetota bacterium | reverse complement strand
AGTCGCCGCGGGCGGCCGCGAAGTTGTGGGCGTCCTGCACCAGCCAGGCGCCGGTGAGCTGCCGGTACTGGAGGGGGTCGGGCGTGGGCACCGGCGCCGTGAGGAGGCGGGTGTTCTTGCGCTTCTCAGCGAGGGCTTCGATCACGCCGTCGGCGTAGCCGGGAGCGATCACGAGGTCGGCCTGGGCGGCGGCGACCATCTTGGTGACGGTGGCCTCGTCGACCACGTCGGACAGCGCCACGATCCCACCGAACGCCGAGCGCTCGTCGCACTCGAAGGCCCGCTGGTAGGCGTCGGCCAGCGACCCCGCCGCCGCCGCGCCGCACGGGTTGGCGTGCTTGATGATGGCCACGGCCGGCTGCCCGGTGGTGGCCTTCAGGTCGTTGGCCAGGCCCCACGCAGCGTCGGCGTCGAAGAGGTTGAGGTAGCTGAGGGCCATCCCGCCGTGCTGGGTGACGTCGTCCCACCACGACGTCGACCCGATGGTGCGGTAGCGGGCACCGGTCTGGTGGGGGTTCTCGCCGTAGCGGAGGTCCTGCACCCGCTCGAGGGCCAGGTGGAGGGTGGGCGGCAGCGGGTCGTCGCTCCCCTCGTCGAGCCACGCCACGATGGCGGCGTCGTAGGCCGCGGTGTGAGCGAAGGCCTTGCGGGCGAGGGAGCGCTTGGTGCCGGCCGACAGCACGCCGTCACGCTTCAGCTCGTCGATGACCACGCCGTAGTCCACGGGGTCGGTGAGGATGCCGACGTCCTTGTGGTTCTTGGCCGCGGCCCGCACCATGGTGGGCCCACCGACGTCGATGAGCTCGATCGACGGGTTGGAGCGGAACGGGTAGAGGTTCACCACCACGAGGTCGATGGGGTCGATGCCGTACTCGGCCATGTCGGCCTGGTGGTCGGGGTCTCGCCGGTCGGCCAGGATCCCGCCGTGCACCTTCGGGTGCAGGGTGACGACGCGGTGGCCGAGGATGGCCGGGAAGCCCGTGAGCTCGGCGGTGTCGGTGACGGCCAGGCCCGCGTCGCGGAGCGCGGTGGCGGTGCCGCCGCTCGACACGAGGTCCCACCCGAGGCCGCGCAGCTCGCGGGCCAGCTCGACGATGCCGGTCTTGTCGTAGACGGAGAGCAGCGCCCTCATGGTTGGTGTGGCTCCTTGTCGAGGATGGTCGGATCGGCCAGCACGGCGCGGATCGTGTCGGGGTAGAGGCGCCGCTCGACGGCCTTGATGCGCTCGTGGAGCGAGGCCTCGTCGTCGTCGGGCAGCACCGGCACCGCCTCCTGGGCGAGCACCGGCCCGGCGTCGACCTCGAGGATGGCGACGTGGATCGTGCAGCCGGTGGTGTCGACGCCCGCCGCGAGCGCGTCGCGCACGGCGTGCCAGCCGGGGAAGGCCGGCAGGAGGGCCGGGTGGGTGTTGAGGATGCGGTGGTCGTAGGCGTCGTAGATCGGCTGGGAGAACACCGTGCCGAAGCCGGCCATCACCACGAGGTCGATGCCGTCGCCCTGCAGCACACCGGCCACCTCGGCGCTGTATGCATCCCGGTCGAACTCGGCGCCGTAGCTGCCCCGCTCGACGAGCTTGGCCGGCACGCCGTGATCCGTGGCCACCTCGAGAGCCCGGCACGGACGGTCGGTGACCACCAGCTCCACGGGGATCCCGTCGTCGAGGATGGCCTCCAACAGGGTCCCGCTCCCTGACGCAAGGACAGCGACTCGCACCGACGCAAGGTACCAGCCTGCCGGGCCCTGGAATTCGGGGTCCGGCATCCCGTATTCGCCTCGCCCACCTGCATTAGCGTCGGCCCAGATCAGCCCATTCCCCCTTGGAGGCGGACCGTGGATCTCAACAAGCTCACTACCAGCGACAAGGTGATCGCCGGCTCCGGCCTTCTGCTCTTCATCGCGTCCTTCCTGCCGTGGTTCAAGTTCGACTTCGGCCCGTTCGGTGGGGAGGTCACCGCCAACGGCTGGGACGTCGGGTTCTTCTGGGCCGGGATCCCCGGCCTGCTCGGCCTGGCCGCCGCTGGCGCGGTGATCAGCAGCAAGCTGTTCGACACCAAGCTGCCCGAGCTGCCGATCGGCTGGGGCCAGGCGTTCCTGATGGCCGGCGCCATCTCCGCCGTCATCGTGGTGCTGAAGCTCATCATGGGCGAGGACGTCGTCGACCGGGCCTACGGCCTCTTCGTTGCCACGATCGCCGCCCTCGGCTTCGCCGGTGGCGGCTACCTCGCCTTCCAGGAGGAGAAGACCGGCGGGCCTCGCACCGGGCCCGCTCCCTTCTGATCGTCGCTCACACGTTCTGACCC
>JALYWQ010000090.1 GCA_030852625.1 Actinomycetota bacterium | reverse complement strand
GCCTCCATGCGGTCGGGGTCGGTGACGAAGTAGGGGGAGATGTAGCCCTTGTCGAAGCGCATGCCCTCGACGAGGTCCATCTCGATGCCGAAGGTCTGGCTCTCCTCGACGGTGATGACACCGTCCTTGCCCACCTTGTCGATGGCCTCGGAGATGGTCTTGCCGATCTCCGGGTCGGCGGCGGAGATGCTCGCGACCTGGGCGATCTGGTCCTTGGAGTCGACCTCGACGGCGATGTCGCGGATGGCGTCGACGGCGGCCTCGACGGCGGCCTCGATGCCCTTCTTCAGCGACATCGGGTTGGCCCCGGCGGCAACGTTCTTCAGACCGTGGCGCACCATCGACCAGGCGAGCACCGTGGCGGTGGTGGTGCCGTCACCGGCGACGTCGTCGGTCTTCTTGGCGACCTCCTTGACGAGCTCGGCCCCGATCTTCTCGAAGGGGTCCTCGAGCTCGATCTCCTTGGCGATGGAGACGCCGTCGTTCGTGATCGTGGGGGCGCCCCACTTCTTGTCGAGGACGACGTTGCGGCCCTTGGGGCCGAGCGTGACGCGCACGGCATCGGCCAGCTTGTTCATGCCGGTCTCGAGGCCGCGGCGTGCCTCGTCGTCGAAGGCGATGATCTTGGACATCGGCGGTTCGTCCTCCGTGAAGGGTTTGCTGCTGTTAGCACTCGCAGGTTGCGACTGCTAGTCAAGCACCCTTCGCCAGCACTCGCAACTGTCGAGTGCTAATCGGTGGAGCTCAGCCGCCGGCGACGGCGGGGATGATGCTGACGGTCTCGCCGTCGGGCACCGGGGTGGCCAGCTGCTCGAGGAACCGCACGTCGTCGTCGGCCACGAACACGTTCACGAACCGCCGGAGACCGCCCTCGTCGTCGAGGATGCGGCTGGCGAAACCCGGGTGGGCCGCCTCGAGGGCCGCGAGCACCTCGCCGACCGTGGAGCCTTCGACGGCCACCTCGGACTGGCCACCCGTGAGGGTGCGGAGGGTGGTGGGCACGCGGACGGTGACACTCATCGGAACGTTCCTCGGGGTCGACGGGGGGCCGGTGGAAGCCGGGTCGATCGTAGTGAACCGTCCCCCGAGCACGGTCATTCCCGAGCCCGTCCCGGGTTGCCTCCGGGGTCCCGTCCCGGTATCCATGAGGCGTGCGTCGGCCCATGATCCGGACCTTCCACCACGAGGCGTTCGAGGCCGAGGCGCTCGCTGAGCGCAAGGCTGCCGGGGGCCACGTGGTCTCGGTGTGCCTTCCGGCGCGCAACGAAGCCGCCACCGTCGGCGGCATCGTCGCCCACCTGCGCCGGGAGCTCGTCGACGGGGTCGGTCTGGTCGACGAGGTCCTCGTGATGGACGACCACTCCACCGACGCCACCGCCGAGGTGGCCGCCGCCGCCGGCGCCACCGTCGTCGCCGTCGACGACGTGCTCCCCGAGCTCGGCCCCGGCACCGGCAAGGGCGAAGCCCTCTACAAGTCGGTGGCCGCGGCGGAGGGCGACCTCATCGTGTGGTGCGACGCCGACATCACCGACTTCGGACCCCGGTTCGTGGTCGGCCTGCTCGGGCCCCTCCTCACCTCGAGCGACCTCCACTTCGTGAAGGGGTACTACGACCGACCCGTGGCCGGGAGCGCCCACGGCGGCGGGCGGGTCACCGAGCTGGTGGCCCGGCCCACCATCGCGATGCTGTTCCCCCACCTGTCCTCGATCGTGCAGCCGCTGTCGGGCGAGTACGCCGGCCGTCGCTCCCTCCTCGAACGCCTGCCGTTCGTGCAGGGCTACGGCGTCGACCTCGGCCTGCTCATCGACATCACGCAGCTCGAGGGCACCGGCGGCCTGGCCCAGGTCGACCTCGGCACCCGTCGCCACCGCAACCGGCCCCTCGACGAGCTCGGCCCCCAGGCCCTCGCCGTGCTCCAGACCGCCCTCGGCCGGGCCGGCACCGGCTACGGCGACACCGCCGCCACGCTCATCCGCCCCGACCTCGACCCGGTCGAGGTCAGCATCGCCGAGCGCCCCCCACTCCTCGAAGTGGCGGGTTACGAACGCCGCAGCGCCTAGCCAGCTACTCGGTTGCGGCCGGTTCGTCGCCCACTCGTTCGATCAACGGGGCGGCGGGAGGTTCGGCTTCCTCTCGTTCCCACTGCGCTTCGAGCTCGTCGAGCGGCTGTTCGAGCACGAAGCGGTGCCAGAGGTGGCCGATGATGATCTTCAGGGTGGCCGTGGCGGGCACCGCGAGGAGCAGCCCGAAGAACCCGCCGAGCGTGCCGCCGGCGAGGAGGGCGAGCATCACGATGGCCGGGTGGAGTTTCACGGCTCGCTGCATCACGATCGGGCTGATGAAGTGGTTGTCGATCTGCTGGACGCCGGCCATCACGAGGGCCACCGCCACCGCCTGACCCAGGCCACCCCCGGTGGTGACGGCGATCACGATGCCCGGCACCGCGCCGACCCACGGGCCGATCAGCGGGATCATGTTGAAGAGGCCGGCGACCATCCCGACGATCAGCCAGAAGTCGATCCCCACGAAGAACATGCCGATCGACGACATGATCCCGACCACGAGGGCCACGGCCAGCTGCCCGCGGAAGTAGCCGCCGATCGCCGCCGCCAGCCTCCGGGAGATCACCATCACGTCACCCCGGGCCCGCTCCGGCACGAGGCCCCGTGACACCACCCGGATGTGGGGGAGGTCGACGAGCATGTAGAAGGCGATGATCGGCGCCAGCACGAAGATGATTCCCACGTGGAACACCTGGAGGGCCAGCTCCCGGGCCGTGTCGAGCTGGTCGGCGAAGCGGTTCTGCCGCTCCTCGCGGGAGATCACGCCGTCGTGGTCCTCGTCGGCGTCGTTGTCGCCGGAGAACTGCTCCTCGAGCTCGTCGTAGGTGGGGATCTTGATGGGCCAGTCGTCCCGCTCCGACCGCTCGGACAGCTCGTCGATCTTGTCCTCGAGGTCCTGGCGGAGCTCCGGCCACTCCTCGGCCAGGTCGTCGTACTGGTCGGTGGCGAGCGGCGCCACCAGCAGCACCACGAGCGCGACGACGCCGAGCACCGAGAGGTAGGCGATGGCGGTCGCGACCACCCGCGGCAGGTGACGGGCCTGCAGGCGGGTGACGATCGGGTTGAGCAGGAAGACGATGGCGCCGGCGAGGATCAGGGGCGGCCACACGACCCGGAGCACCCAGGCGACGACGCCGAGCAGGGCGACGGCAGCGGCGATCCCGCAGAACGCCCAGCACACCGCTCCAGCGCCGCGGATCTTCTCCCCCATCGCGGCGAGGCTACTGGTCGCCCGCGGCGGCCGGTGACCGCTTGCCGAGGAGCTCGGTCACCACCTCCTCGATGCAGGCGAGGGTGTCGGTCCGGGCCCGGTCGGCACCGAAGCGGGCCACGAGGGACACCGCTTCGATCCGATCGCCCACGTCGTCGAACACCTCACCGGCGATGGCCACCACCGGTCGACCGATGGCGGCGGCCAGCTCCGCCACGCCACCCACCACCTTGCCCTCGAAGCTCTGGGCGTCGAGGAAGCCCTCGGCGGTGATCACCAGGTCGGCGTCCTCGATCCGTTCGGCGAGCTCCACCTCGTCGGCCACCAGGTCGAACCCCGGCACGAGCGTCGCGCCGGCCACCGCCAACCCTCCGGCCAGCCCACCGGCGGCTCCGGCCCCTTCGAGCTCGCCGACGTCGACCGAGTACTCGTCGCGGTACACCTGCACCAGGCGCTCCAGGCGGCGACGGAGCAACTTCACCTGGGCCGGACTGGCTCCCTTCTGCGGAGCGAACACGTCGGCGGCGTCGACGAACGCAGTGCGCACGTCGCACGCCACGATCAGCTCCACCCCGCGCAGGCGCCCGAGCGGAACGGCGCGGAGGGCGGCCAGGCCACCGTCGGTGGTGGCCGAGCCTCCGACCCCCACGACGATGCGGGTGGCCCCCGACTCCACGGCGGCGGCGATCAGCTCGCCGACCCCGCCGGTCGCCGCGGCCACCGGATCGTTGGCATCCGGTCCGCCCACGAGGTCCAGGCCGGCTGCTCGGGCCATCTCGATGACCGCCAGTCGACCGTCGAGGCGCCACTCGGCCTCGACCGGCTCGCCGAGCGGCCCGGTCACGAGCGTCGACCGGTTCGGGCCGCCCAGCGCGTCGAGGGTGCCCTCCCCGCCGTCGGCCATCGGCACCTCGTGGCAGGTCCACCCGCTCCGCTCGGCAGCGCGGGCGATGGCCGCGCTCACCTCGCGTGCGGTCGCGGTCCCACGGAGCTTGTCGGGTGCCGCGGTGACTCGCATCACCTGCCATGGTGGCATGGTGCCAGTGCCGCCCAACCGTCCAATCGTCCTGGTGTCCAACCGGGGCCCGCTGACCTTCGACCGCGCCGACGACGGCTCGCTCCAACCGAAGCGGGGCGCCGGCGGGCTGGTGTCGGGGATCGGGCCCCTCGTGGCCGGCTCGCCGTCCACCACCTGGCTGGCCGCAGCCATCACGGACGGGGACCGTGCCGCGGCGGCGGACGGGGTGGTCGAGGCCGAGGGCTTCCGAGTCCGGATGCTGTCGATCGACCCCGACACCTACCGGCTGGCCTACGACGCGGTGAGCAACGAGGTCCTCTGGTTCGCCCACCACGGCCTGTGGGACCTGGCCCACGAGCCGGTCTTCGATCGGAACTGGCCAGCCGCGTGGGACGCCTACCCCTCCGTGAACGCCGCCTTCGCCGACGCCGTCGTCGAGTCGGCGCCCGACGACGCCGCCGTGCTCGTGCAGGACTACCACCTGGCCCTCGTCGCCGCGATGGTCGCCGACCGCCGCCCCGACCTCGCCTGCGTGCACTTCAGCCACACGCCGTTCGCCCCGCCGGTCTGGCTCCGCGTCCTGCCCGAGGCGGCCCGCCGTGAGCTGCTCGACGGCATGGCCGCCCACCGGGCCTGCGGCTTCCACACCGCTCGCTGGGCGGCCGACTACGAGGCCTCGGCCCGCGAGCTCGGTGACGCTGTGGTCCCCACGTTCGTGTCGCCCCTGGCATCGGATCCGGAGGACATCCGCGGCGTGGCGGCCGGTGAGGCGTGCGCAGCCGCCCTCGTGGAGCTCGAAGGGCGGGTCGGCGATCGCACGGTGATCGGGCGGGTCGACCGGGTGGAGCTGTCGAAGAACCTCGTGCGGGGCTTCGTCGCTTACGGCCACCTCCTCGAGACCCACCCGGAGCACCGAGGCGCGGTGACGTTCGTGGCCGGTGCCTACCCGTCACGCACCGGTGTGCCCGGGTATGGCGCCTACCGGAAGTCCATCGACGCCGTCGTCGCCGAGGTCAACGAGCGGTTCGGCACCCCCGACTGGCAGCCGATCCTGCTCGACGTGGAGGACGACCACCCTCGATCGGTGGCCCTCCTGCGCCGGGCCGACGTGCTCCTCGTGAACCCGATCCGCGACGGCCTCAACCTCGTGGCCAGCGAAGCGGCCCTGGTCAACGACCGCGATGTCGTGCTGGCCCTGTCCCCGGAAGCCGGCGCCTGGGAGCGGCTCCACCCGGGCGTGCTCGAGGTGCCGCCCTTCGACACCGTCGGCACCGCCGAGGTCCTCCACCGCGCCATCACGATGCCGCAGGAGGAACGGGCGGCCCTGGCCGCCGAGCTGCGGCGCCTGGCCGAGGCTCGGACGCCGAAGGACTGGCTGGCCGAGCAGCTCAGCGCGGCGGGCTGAGCGACCGGAGGAGCGCCAGGGCCCCGTCGGGCCCCTCCACCTCGAGATCGGCCCGGCCTTCGAGCTCGGCGGCGGTCTCCGAGGTCCGCACGAGCACCTTCACGGCGTGGCCGCCCGACGCCGCGAACCGGTCCATGGCGTCGAAGGCCGGGAGGTCACCGATGTCGTCGCCGATGAACACCGCCGCTGTGCGGCCGGCCAGCAACCCGTCGAGCACCGTGCCCTTGTCCACGCCCACCGGCGGGTGGAGCTCGAGCGACATCTTGGCCGGCCGTCGCACCAGCCCGGTGGCCGCCGCCGCGTCCGTGGCCCAGGCCTCGACGGCATCCGCCCGCTCGGGATGGCGGCGGAAGTGGAGGGTGAGGGAGAGGCCCTTGTGCTCAGCGTCGACATCCGGCCCGAGCTCGGCCACCGCCCGTTCGACCACGCCGTCCACCACCGGCTGCCACTCCGCCGCCACCGGGTCGGCGACGAGGACGCCGCCCTCCACCCGCTCCAGCCCGTAGAGGCCGACCAGCACGATCTCCGTGGGGAGGTGCTCGGCCAGGAAGGGGGCCGGTCGGCCCGACACCACGGCCAGCCCGTACCCGGCCCCGTGGAGGGCTCGGATGGCGTCGGTGACCCCGGCGAGGGGACGGGCCGACGCCGGCCGCTCGACGATGGGAGCGAGGGTGCCGTCGAAGTCGAGGAGCACCGCGGACGTCGCCGGCGATGACCGGAGGGGGCCGAGCACGTCGAGGTCAGCTGCCACCGCATCAAGGCTAGGGCGCTCCTAGAGTCGACCCATGCGACGTGCCCGGCTGTTCGTCGTCGGCGTCGCGGCAGCTGCCTCGCTCGCCGCCTGCCGGGAGCACACGGTCGACATCGAGTTCGCTCCCCGCCGCGGGGACCAGTTCGACTACCGGTACACGGTGCGGGCCACGCTCACCCGTGCGGTCGACGGCGGGGAGCCCGAGGTGCAGACCGTCGACACGGTGCTCCTCGCTCACCAGGAGGTGCTGGGTCGGCGGGGCCAGGGGACGAGGATCGAGATCGACCTCACACGCGACGGTGGGGCCCGGAGCACGGTGGTCGCCATCGTCGACCGGGCCGGCTCGCTCGAGGGGATCGAGCTGGTGCAGGGCCTCGACGCCGAGGTGTTCGGCATCGGTGAGGACGGTGGCTTCGTCACCGATCCCGCCGACGGCATCCCCGACCGGCCTCTCCGACCCGGAGAGCGGTGGTCGATCAGCGATGGAGCGCGGCGGGGCACCGGCGAGCTCGTGCGGCTCGGCGTGGAGGACGGCCGTGACGTGGCCGTCGTCCGCACCTCGACCGACGAACTGCTGGAGATCGAGGGCGGCGACGGTCGCATCCGGGCCGGGTCCCGCACCAGCTACGACCTGGTCGACGGTGCCGTGCGATCGAGCCGATCGTGGTCGCACGGCGTGGTGGACGCCGAGGTCGAGCCGCCGCCCGACGTCGCGGCCGAGCCGGTGCAGGCCCGGATCCGATACGACGTGGAGGTCGAGGTGGAGCGGCGCTAGTTGGTGGAGGTCGTGCCGGGCGTGGGGTTCACGGACCCGATGTCCGGACCGAGCACCACGACCACCTGCGCGTTGTTGGTGGTGCCGGGCTGCACCGTGCCGATCGGCGTGGGGGTGGGCGCCGCTTGGCCGGAGGCCGCTGCCAACGCCTCGGCCACCGCCACCGCCTCCCGGTCGTAGCCCGGGCCGTAGAGCACCTGCGTGGCCTGCACGTTGTTGGTGGCGTTGCCGCCCTCCGGGTTGGTCAACGAGTAGGCGAGGGCGGCGAGGACCGAGCTGTAGCGCTTGGCGGCGCCGCTCACGCCCGAGCCGTTGAGCACGATGGTGGGCACCTGGCTCGGCGGGCGGACACCAACCGTGCTGTCGGTGGTGGAGCCGTCGTCGGTGGTGCCCTCGTCGGTGCTCCCGCCATCGGTGACACCGAGGTCGGTGCTGCCGCCGGAGCTCGGGCTGCCCGTCACCACGTCGGAGGTGTCGAGTCCGTTGCGCAGCAGGAACAGGCCGATGAGGACGGCCACCACCACGAGGGCGGCGCCTCGGGCGGGGTTCGCAACGGTGTCAGTGGGACGGCGTCGTGCCATGGGGATGCTCCTATCGCCCGTCGAGCTGGCTCACGGGGCGGCCTTCGATCCTTGCACGGCGGCGCCGGTCCCGTGCCCGACGCAAGCGACGGATGAGGAGCGGGTCGTGGTCCAGGGCTTCCTGGTCGTCGATGAGCTCGGTGAGCAGCTGGTAGTAGCGGGTGCCCGACAGCTCGAACCGATCTCGGATCGCGGTGTCCTTGGGGCCCGCCTCGGTCCACCAAGACCGCTCGAAATCGAGGATTGCCCGGTCGCGGTCGCTGAGTGCCATCGGATCAAGGCTGGCCTGCGGCGCGCGCGGGATCAAGGACCCTCGGTCTCGAGCTCCCCGACGGCGCCCTGGTCGGACCTCCCAGAACCGGCCATCCGTCCACGCCGGGCAGCGTAGGACGATCGTCGTCGCGTCGCTGGCCGGGGTCCGTAGGCTCCTCAGATCCCATGAACTTCCTTGCCCACGTGCGGGTCGCCCTGGCGTCAGGCGACGACGAGCGGTTCGTCCTCGGCGCCGTCCTCCCCGATCTGGAGTCCCTCCTGGGCCCGCTCGGCCTGTCCCAGCGGGACCACCCGGAGGTGGCCCGCGGCATCGCCGTCCACCGGGCCACCGACGCCGCGTTCCACGCCGACCGCCGCTTCGTCGCCGGCTCGATCGCGCTCACCCGCGCGCTCCAGGCCGAGGGCGTGGGGCGGGGGCCGTCGCGTGCCGTCGGCCATGCCGGCTGGGAGCTCCTGCTCGACGGGACCCTGGTCGACGACGCCGAGGCCACCGGCGCGCTCGCTGGTGCGCTCGAACTGCTCGCCCGTTCCGCCGATGGCTCGAACTCCCACCTCACCACGTTCAACGCACGCGCCGAGGGGCTCTGGGCCGGCTATGTGGACCCGTACGAGGTGGCCAGCCGCCTCCACCGGCAGCTGGCCGACCGCCCCCGCCTGGCGCTGCCGGTCGACCAGGTGGCAACGGTCGGCGAGGTCCTGGCCCGGACGCAGCCGGAGGTGGCGGGCCACGGGCCAGCGATCATCCGCGACGTCACCGACGCGGTCCTCGCCGGTACGGCGGTCTGACGTCCCGACCCGGGCGATCAGCCCTCGTCGTCGCCGCCTTCGTCGCCAGCGCCGGCGCGCTCGTCGCGGGCGGCCCACTCGAGCAGTTCGTCGATGCGGAAGACGGCGTCGTCGATGCCCGCGTGGAGGTCGCCGAGCTCCGCGAAGCGGGCCGGCACCGTGGCCATGGTGAAGTCCGACGCCTCGGCGTCGGGCAGCTCCTCCCACGTGATCGGCGTCGACACCCGGCCGTCGGGCACACCCCGCACCGAGTAGGCCGCCGCCATCGTGTGGTCGCGGGCGTTCTGGTTGTAGTCCACGAAGAGCGCTGCCGGATCCCGGTCCTTGCGCCACCACGTCGTCGTCACCAGCTCGGGTGCTCGCCGCTCGACCTCGCGCGCGAAGGCCAGGGCCGCCCGTCGCACGTCCTTGAAGCCGTGCTCCGGTTCGATCCGCACGTAGACGTGGAGGCCCTTGCCGCCCGAGGTCTTCGGCCATCCGACGGCGCCGAGCTCGTCGAGCACCTCGTGGACCACCCCGGCCACGGTGCGCACGGTGCCCAGCGGGCAGTCCGGCATCGGGTCGAGGTCGATCCGCCACTCGTCGGGCCGCTCGGTGTCGGCCCGACGGGAGTTCCAGGGGTGGAACTCGACGGTCGACATCTGCACCGCCCAGATCACCTCGGCCAGCTCGGTGACGCAGAGCTCGTCGGCGGTCCTCCCCCACCGCGGGAAGTGCAGCTCGACGGTGTGGAGCCAGTCGGGCGCTCCGGCCGGCACCCGCTTCTGGTGCACCTTCTTCTCACCGGTGCCCTTGGGGAACCGGTGGAGCATGCACGGTCGCTCGCGCAGGGCGTTGACGATGCCGGGCCCGACAGCCAGGTAGTACTCGACGAGGTCGAGCTTCGTGGCCCCGGTGGCAGGGAAGTACACCCGGTCCGGGTTCGAGATCCGGACCGACCGTCCCCCGACCTCCACCTCCACCGAGGGAACCTTCGCTGCCACCCGACGACGGTACCTAGGATCGAGACTCCGCCCGAGCGAGCCGAAGGCGAGCCTTCAGGATGGGCGCCCGAAGGGCGCCGGGAGCCGAAGGCGACCAGAGACGCAGGGCCCGCTCGGGCTCTCGTGCCACCGGCGAGAGCTGAGGGAGCGTGGCCGCGGTCGGAGGACGCAATCGGCCTAACCCCAGAGCCCGAGGTGGGGGTCGAACCCACGACCTACCGCTTACAAGGCGGTTGCTCTAGCCACTGAGCTACTCGGGCCGGGCCGGTAGAGAACGTGGGAGAAGAACTCCCGCAGGCTGTGTTCTCAACCGACGTCGAGATCCTAGGGGCGCGCATGATGATGCTCCGCAGCAATCCGGCGCGAGCGAACAGTGAGACCGTCGTGGATGTCCCGTCGGCTCTGATGACGAACCGGTCTTCGAGGTGGATGGACTTCTCGACGCGACGGTCGTTGCGTCGAGGCTTGCGGGCGCCGGCCTTCGCTGCGGTGACGCGATTAATCGGCAGCAGTCCGAATTCTCGTAGCAGCCGCTGATGGTGGATCCCGGGGAGGGCGGTGCCGTAGATCACGCCCCGGGGCCCCCGGCGCGAGCGGGGCGAGTCGTTCGAAAGTGTGCATGGCGTGGGCTGGTTCGCCGCCAGGGGAGGGAACCCATTCGACGTCGAGGATCACTCGTCCGTGGACGTCGGGTGAGCGGACGGCGGTGAGGACCCACTTCGGTCATGCCCCGGGTGGTCGTGTAGGCGACGGTCACCGCGTCAGCCTCGTTGGGTGTTCTACATGACTTCGCTCAGCTCGTGGGTGGTCACCTCCTCGAGGTGGCTGGTGATGATCCGGAGTCGAGCCTTGGCGAGGCCTTCGGCGGCCATATAGCGGCGGCGACGGCCCACTCGTCGTGCTGTTCGGCGAGCACAGCGCCGACGAGGCGGATCACGGCGTCGCTGCTCGGGAAGATCCCGACGACGTCGGTCCGGCGGCGGAGCTCCTTGTTCAATCGCTCCTGCGGTTTGTTGGACCAGATCTGGCGCCAGTGCTCCTTCGGGAACCCGGTGAACGCCAGGACATCGGTGGCCGCATCGGCGAGGTGGGTGGCGGCGTCACCGAATCGCTCGGTGAGCTGCTCGACGACTCGGGTGTGCTGGCCCCACACGCTGGCCGCGTCGGGCTGTTCGAAGATCGTCCGCACGAGCGTGGCGACCATTGGCTGCGCCGACTTCGGGGCCCTCGTGAGCAGGTTGCGCATGTAGCGGGTCCGGCAGCGCTGCCAGGTGGCCCCGACGAGTGTCGAGGCGATCGCGTCCACCAGCCCGGGATGGGCGTCAGAGACCACGAGCAACACGCCCGATAAGCCCCGGGCGACGAGACCGCGGAGGAACGCGAGCCAGCCTGTGCCGTCCTCGGTCGTGATCACATCGAGGGCGAGGATCTCCCGGTGCCCTTCGCGGTTCACCCCCCACGGCGATGACTACGGCGACGTTGATGATCCGGGCCTCCCTCCCGGACCTTCTGGGTCACGGGGGACCTACATCCCGCTACACCACCACCTGGGACTCAACTCCCACTTCGTGCCGTAGGCGGTCTCGCCCGTGCCTTCGAAGTGAAGCCCGGCATCGGGTTCGTGACGGACTGGGATGAGCTCCCCGGTTGGGGGGTCGACCTTGGTCGCTGGACCCGGTCAACCTCGGCCGCCGAGCTCCACCAGATTCGAGCCGCCCCTCGAGCTCGGCCGCCGCGTCGGTTATCGAAGCGCCGCGAGTCCGCATGTCCGTGCCAAGCTCACGCCCGTCGAGTTCGAGCTCGCCTCCACCCCCTCCTCGGTTCATCTCGCGGCATCGCATGATCTGTCTCAACAACCGTCAACCGAACCTGCAGCAATCCCGACCTTGTTTCCTGTGCCTGGCAGCAACTACGGCCGGATCTCGACCGGCACTCCCAAGGGAAGCATCGAGGCCAACTCCTCGATCACATCGTTGTGGACCCGGATGCACCCGTGTGAGACGTCGGTGCCCAGCAGGTCCGGTTGGTTCGTGCCATGAAGACCTACCACGGCGTCAGTCCCCTTGAAGGAGTCGAGGGTTTCAGAGAATCCCGACAGTCCATATGCGTAGGGCCCATAGGGGCCTCCGGGGTCTGGTGGCTGCAGCAGCTCAGTTGTGTAGTACTCGCCGCCAGGAGTAGGAGTGAGCGAAGTGCCAACGCCAATGGGAGCTCGCACAATCTCCTCAGTTCCACGGAATACCGTCAGCTCATGCCGGCGAAGTTCGACCGTGATCCGGTAGTCGTGCACGCTGAGATCGACGTCACCAGCGCGAATCCAACCCGAGCTTCCGTTCGGGCGAATCGGCAACGAAACCTCCAGCCACTCGCCACGTTGTCGTCTCACGAGCAACACGAGTGGCGAACCAGAAGGCAAGGGATGGTGCAACTGGGTGATCAGTTCGCTTTCGGCTGCGTCCTTGTACACCCGGATCAGCGATGCGCGAGCTGCGGCCACGACACTTTCAGGCCTGGGAACCGGCTCATCGAGGACGTTGGCCGGGCTGGTAACGGCTGGCTTCGCTAACGGCCCGTCAGCCGGCTGCGAATCACCGCAGGCAACCGATAGGAGCAGGGCGATTGCGAATGCTCCAGCGTGATGGCATCTCACCCAGTGAAACGAGGCTGACCAGGTGTGGGCTTAGCTGGCGAGGCGACCGGCAGCAGTTCAACCGTGAAGGGCTGAGCCGCGTAGGTGGTCCCGGTTCCAGAGGCCGCTTGACCATCGCGCAATTGTCGACAGGTTGCATAGACGGCAGCAGGCCCTGCGGGCGCATTGGGGGGGACCGTGATCGACCCATTCCACTGGCCGTCGCCCGCGACTCTGGCCGTAGCGGACGTGTCGGCAGGATGTCCAACACCAGCTGTGGGACCCGACGCGATCTCGCCGACTTGGAACACCAAGTTCACCTCGTAGGTCGCGCCCTCGATCCTGGCGGATTCCGATGGACAGCCACTGCCTGACACCTGGATCGAAGTGCCCGGCGGGCCTGCCGCAGGCGTGATCGACATCGAAGCACTTTGGGCTCCTGAGCTTTGCGCCTGAGCCAGCAAGGCAGCGACCCCAACGGCCCCGGCGAGCATGAGTACACGACGTTGCTTCATCAAATGCCTCCTCTGGTTTAGCCCAACCATCGACCGACAACAGGAACCCCGGTCGTTGTTCCGTAGGGAGTGGTGTAACTCACGGGGCACAGCCCGGCCATGACGCTGCACAGGAAGAACCTCGTTGCGGATGCCCGCCACAGGCCGACGGTGTCGACACCATTGCCGTCCCAGTCGCCAGCGATGCCGGTATCTCCGGACACCCCCATGTAAGGGCCGTACATCACCGGCGGCGCCCAAACATGAGCATCCGCGAGGTAGAAGCGCGCCTCGGAAGCCCTCCGCACTCCGACGGTATCTATCCCGTCGCCATTCCAGTCGCCGACCACTGGTCGATCAGAGCCCACGCCGAAGTACTCTGCAAGGTCGATGGCGGGAGCCGTGTTGCTGTTAGCAAGGTAAAAGCGTGCTTCAGACGACCGGAACACGCCAATGGTGTCGCAGTTGTCGTTGTTCCAGTCTCCAACAATAGGTACATCGTTCGGAGCTCCAAAATACTTGTCGTGGTTGGGTGCGGTGGCGGGGAACGATGAACTGTTGTCGTTGGTCAGGAAGAATCTGGCAATCGAAGGCCTGAACACGCCAATAGTGGAGGTGCCGTTGCAGTCCCAGTCGCCCGACAGCGGGATGTCACCCGCTGCCCCGAAGGTCTGGGTGCTGAAGGGAGAATCGAAGAACTCGCCCATGCTCGTCTTTCGAGACGTCTGCGAACTTGACGAGGAACGCACTCCAACGTTGTCGCGGCCAGATGAGGTCCATCCCGGGTCGAGGGACAGTGCCGCGGAGGCAGGGCCCCACCGGGAAAAGAAGGTCGGACACCCATCCGTGATGTCGCTTCCGGTCGTGACACCGTGCACCATGACGGTGCCGGTTGGCTCCTCGGAGTAAAAGGATCCTCCGCTGTCGCCCTCAGCGGTACAGATATCGTCGTTTGACGTCGCAAGGTTCGGCAGCGTAATGGCCCCAAACTGAACTGGGCCGTTGGCTACTGCGATCGTTCCACAGTCATTGTTATTCGACGTCGCGCCGCTACGACAGGCTGACTGGCCTTGGATGACATCGACAGCCCCGTCGATGCGACGACATTCGGAGTCGCTGTAGTAGACGCAGTTGGTCCCAGTGTTCCCCGCTGCGATCGTGATTGCGCCGGCGTCGCTAGTAGACCCGTTTGCAAACGTGTTTGCAACCATGGTGCCAAAGTTGCTGTAGTTCCCCACTCGCCATGTCGAGCCCGTCGCCTGCCCGCCAGACTCGTCGCCGCAGTGGCCGGCCGTAATGAGGTACCGCTGCGCTCCAACGTGAGCGCCCCACCCGGACGTACAGCCGCCTACTGACGACCAGATTCGTAGGCCACCACGCATTGGCGGGTAGTTGGTCTCGCGACTCGCGAGCCTGAAGGGTCCGCCTTCAACGAACCTCGGCTGTCGACGCGGAGTGAGCTTGGCTACCGCAGTCCGCAACGCCTCCATATTGCCAGTGGCAGTGATGACCAAGTCGTTGGCGGCGACGTCGATGCCGACGGCGTGAACGTCGTACCCATCGTCGGTGCGATCGAGGAGCGTCGCGACCTTCGCCTGGTCGGCCTCGAGGACGCTTAGAGGATCCCGGACGGTCCGCACCGCTACGGTTCCTGCGCGATCGAGGCCTCGGACACTCGGAGTCCGCGCCGCGTCTGCTGCTCTCGTCGTGGCGACGTTCAGAACTCCCCCGGCCTTGTGATCGATCCAAACGCCCCCGTAGTCGGCACCAAGCTCTTGGCGAATCCCAAAGTCGGCGCCGCGGAGGGCGTCTTCTGCCGTGAAAGCTCGGTCGAGGCGCTCCGCCTCCTGGGCGGTTACTCGCATCCCCAGCCGTGTGGTTGTCGCTCCTCGCTCACCGCGTTCAACCGACGAGACGTACTCGTCATCCGACTGCAGCCCAAAGCTGGCCCTAGTCCGAGCCACATCGCTGGTCGGCGCCTGCGACCGGAGGTTGCTGCTCCATGCGTTGAGGCGCAGCCAAGGCCGGAGCCGCAGAGAGCACGGCCACGACACACGTCGACACCGCCAACTGGAATCGCACGATCGACTGCCTGAGCATGCACGCCGCCCCCCATGAGACAACGCGCCGGGTGCTTACCCGCCCCCTCGGGCGCCTAAACCTCGGGGAAGGAATCCGTGTTGAAACACTCCAACACATCGTCGATGACCCTGCCTGCCCGGCCGCTCCTGACCGCCTGACCAGGACCGTCGCAGTTTTCTAC
>JALYWQ010000088.1 GCA_030852625.1 Actinomycetota bacterium | reverse complement strand
CGAGCCCGCCCCACGCGTCCGCCACGCCCGTGGCGACCTGCTCGTTGAAGGCGGGGTCACGCACGTCGCCGGCGAACGTGAGCGTGTCGCCGGGGAGGGCCGCGGCCACGGCGTCGAGGTCGGCCTGGGTACGGGCGACGAGGGCCACCTTGGCGCCAGCGGTGGAGAAGGCGTGGGCCAGCACCTCGCCGAGGCCCCGACCGGCGCCGGTGAGCACCACCCGCTTGCCTCGCACGTCGCCGGCGGCCGGGAAGGAACCGGGGATGTCGATCTGTCCCTGCACGGCCTTCCCTCGGTGCTGGCGGTTTTGAAGCGTTCGGTACAGTAACGCCCTCCATGGCCACCATCGACGACGAGCTCGAGATGCATCGCCGCATGCACGTCGTCCGAGGGTTCGAGGAGCGGGTGTCGGCCCTCTACCGCGACGGCGAGGTGCCCGGCTTCGTGCACCTGTCGATCGGGCAGGAGGCGTCGGCCGTCGGCGCGTGCTGGCCGCTGCGCCCCACCGACGTGATCACCTCCACCCACCGCGGCCACGGCCACTGCCTGGCCAAGGGGCTCGATCCGCTCGGGATGTTCGCCGAGCTCATGGGCAAGGACGAAGGCACCAACCGGGGCCGGGGCGGGTCGATGCACATCGCCGACCCCGCCATCGGCATCTTCGGGGCCAACGGCATCGTCGCCGCTGGCCTGCCCATCGCCGTCGGAGCGGCCACGGCGGCGCAGCTCCGCGCCGACGGCGGCGTGGCGGTGGCCTTCTTCGGCGACGGCGCCGTCGCCCAGGGTGCCTTCCACGAAGCGCTCAACCTGGCCGCGGTGTGGAAGGCGCCGGTGGTGTTCTTCTGCGAGAACAACGGCTACGCCGAGTTCTCCGCCGCCGCCGACCAGCACCCGGTCGACCTGGCTGCTCGGGCGCTCGGGTACGGCGTGCCCCACCACCTGGTCGACGGCAACGACGTCGGCGCGGTCGCCGCGCTGATGGCTGACGTGGTCGAGCGCGTGCGGGCCGGCGAGGGTCCGGCCATCGTCGAGGCCACCACCTACCGCTGGCACGGCCACTACGAGGGCGACCCGCAGCGCTACCGCACCGACGACGAGCTGCAGGAGTGGCAGCAGCGGGATCCGCTCGTCGTGCACCGATCCCACCTCGTGGAGGGCGGTGTGTCCGAGCCCGACCTCGACAAGCTCGAGGCTGAGGTCGCGGCGTTGCTCGACGACGCCGTCACCGCGGCCCGGGCCCTCGACGTGCCGCCCACCTCGTCGCTGTTCGACTTCGTCGTGCGGGACCGCCCCGATCACCCGGTACCGGCGCCGGTGCCCGAGGATGCGCCGATCTTCCGCACCATGGACGCCATCCGGTCGGCCCTCGAGGCGGAGCTCACCACCGACGAGCGGGTGTTCGTCGCCGGCATCGACGTGGCCGCCGGCGGCAACGTGTTCGGGCTGATGCGGGGGCTGCACGACCAGTTCGGCACCCGGGTGCGGGACACGCCGATCTCCGAGACGGCGATCATGGGCCTCGGCGTCGGCGCCGCGATGGCCGGTCTCCGCCCCGTGGTCGAGCTGATGTACCTCGACTTCGTCGGCGTGTGCCTCGACCAGCTCCTCAACCAGGCCGCCAAGCTGCCGTACATGACCGGCGGGGCGGCGTCGATGGGCCTCACCGTGCGCACCCAGTTCGGCGCCGGCCGCTCGTCGGGCAGCCAGCACTCGCAGAGCCTCGAAGCGCTGCTGGCCCACATTCCCGGCTTGAGCGTGGTGATGCCGTCGACGCCGGCCAGCACCTACGGCCTGCTCCGGGCGGCGATCCAGGATCCCAACCCGGTGGTCTTCATCGAGAACCGGCTCCTCTACGGCATGAAGGGGCCGCAACCGCCGGCCGACTACGTCCTCCCGCTGGGCAAGGCCGCCGTCGCCCGTGCGGGCAGCGACGTCACCGTGGTGTCGATCTCCCGCATGGTGCACGAGGCCCTGGCGGCGGCCGAGGAGCTGGCCGGCGAGGGGATCTCTGTCGAGGTCGTCGACCTCCAGACCGTGGCCCCGCTCGACCGGGCCACGATCCTCGAGTCGGTCCGCAAGACCAGCCGCCTCCTCATCGCCCACGAGGCAGTGGTGCCGTTCGGCATCGGCGCCGAGGTCGCTGCGCTCGTGGTGGAGGAGGCGTTCTGGGACCTCGACGCCCCAATCGTCCGCGTCGGCGCCGCCGCCACCCCGCCCCCGTACACGCCGACCCTCGAGCAGGCTTGGCTCCCCAACCGCTCGGACATCGCCGAAGCCATCCGCCGCCTCGCTGCGGTCTGATTTCGCCGGGCGAACCCCCGCAATGATGCGGCGGCGAGTGCTGCGACGCGTCGACCTAGGTAGCGGCCACGTCAGACGAGGAATCGGTGTGGCAGATGCACGTCAGACGTGCAGATTCCACACCGATTGCCTTGGCTTTCGTGCGAGCATGGATCGGATGCCGAGCCACCGGGTGGTGTTGCTCGCCGGGTTCGGGCTTCCGCCGGCGACGCTGCGGCCACTCGCCAACACGTTGCGGGCAGGTGGCCACGAGGTGCACGTCGCGCCGCTCGGGTTGAACATCGACTGCGGCGAACGAACCACCCGGGCTGTGCTGGGCCTGGTCGACGAGCTGCGAGCCACCGCGATCGTCGGTCACAGCCGGGGCGGGCAGCTCGGACTGGTCGCCGCCGTGCGCCGACCGGATCTCATCCGGGCGCTGGTCACGGTCGGCACGCCGTGGTCGATCGGCCCGCCCGAAAAGCCGGGCGTCGAGCAGGTGGCGAAGGCGTTGCGGTTCGTGCGCCATCGGGGATTGGATCTGATGCCCAGCCTCGAGTGCGGTCAGGGTCCGTGCTGCACCGCGTTCCGGGCCGATCTCCTCGCGACGCCCACCGCGACGTGGACGGCGCTGTGGTCGTCGACGGACCGGGTGGCCGGGGACGAGGGTCGACCACCTCGCAGCGCTGACGAGGAGTTCGACCTGCGACTCGGACACCTCGCGATGGTCACGACACCGCGAGGTCGGCGCGCCATCGCCGACCGGCTCCGCTAAGGATGCCGGCAACGTCTGTGTTGACCAGGCGTCGGTATCCGACGCTGAGGCAACACAGACGTTGGTTGGTTGGGTCAGCAGCCGAGGGTGCGGGCGATGACGATGTGCTGGATCTCGTTGGTGCCTTCGCCGATCTCGAGGACCTTGGCGTCGCAGTAGAAGCGGGCGACGGGTGACTCGAGCATGTAGCCGAGACCTCCGTGGATCTGCACCGCTTCCGACGCCGCCCAGGTGGCCAGGCGGCTGGCCTTGAGCTTGGCCATCGACGCCTCCTTGAGGAACGGCTGGCCGGCGTCCCGGAGCGA
>JALYWQ010000050.1 GCA_030852625.1 Actinomycetota bacterium | reverse complement strand
AGGTGGTACTGCTCGCCTGCGGCGGCGAGCGCCGCATCGAACCACCCGGGGTTGAATCGCACGTCGTCGCCGACCACGAGGATCCACGGCTCGATCGTGCTGCGGTACCCGTGGTTGACCTTCACCGCGAAGGTCGTTCGCGGGGATGGGTTGAGCAGCACGGTCGCGCCGGCGTCCGCCGCCGCCACCCGCTCGGCCTCGTCGGCGGGATCGCAGACGAAGTAGGCGGTGGCGCGGTCGCAGGATGCCGACATCGAGGCGACGAACGGAGCGGCGTGGTCAGGTCGACCCAGCGCCGGCACCACCACGGCGACGGTCGCGGTCGGCTCGGCGGGCACGGCGTGACGCTACCGGCGCACGGCCTTCCGGCGGGATGACCCACGGCTAGCCTCATCCGGAGAGCGGACCGGCCCGGGGGTCCGCGGCGGGCGCCGCGGCCACCTTGCTCGTCTTCGCGGCAACGCCTCGCATGATCCACGCCCCTGCCTCCCCCCTCGCGCTCACGTCGGCTCCCGACCTCGTCGGCTGCACGACCACGCTCCGACGGGACCTGCCCGCGGCGACGCTGCTCGCTCGCCGGTTCCTCGACCTGCACCCCGGCGCCGACTTCACGATCGCGATCGTGGATCCGCCCGCCATCGGGCTGTCGATCGATGTCCCCGGCGTGCACCTGGTCACCATCGCCGAGCTCGACGCCGGCCCGGCGCGGTGGCAGCACCTCGTCACGATGTTCGAGGGGGACGACCTAACCGCGGCCACGAAGCCCTTCCTCCTCCGGGACCTCCTGCGCGCCGGTGCCGCGTGCGCCGTCTACCTCGCTCCCTGGATCCAGCTCCACCGGGACCTGGGACCGATCGTCGACCGGGCTCGAGCCAAGGGGTGGGCCGTCACGCCGCAACGCGCGCGCCCGTCGGCGCTCCCCGGCGGGGCCGTTGCCGAGCAGCAGCTGCTGCAGCAGGGGATCTACAACCTCGACTTCCTCGGCGTCACCCCCGCCGCTCGCCCGTTCCTCGACTGGTGGGCCGAGCGCCTCTTCGCCGACCTTCAGGTGGATGACGACGGGAACCTCCGGCAGGCCCACCAGCGCTGGGTCGACGTCGCCGTCCCGCTGTTCGGTGGCCACGTCGAGCGGGACCCGGCGTACAACCTGGGCTACTGGAACCTCGACCAGATCGAGCTCCGTGGCGGACCCGACGGACCGTCGGTCGGCGGCGAACCGCTGCGCTTCTTCAACTTCGACGGCTACGACCCCGCCCGACCGTGGCTGCTGTCGGGGCGGGACGCGATCGCGCCGCGGGTGCGGCTGACCGAACACCCCGTCGCAGCCCAGCTGTGCGACGACTATCGAGCCGCGCTCGGCTCGCTTCCCCCGCAGCCCCTGGCGGGGCCGTCAGCGTGGGCCGCCACGCCGCATGGGGTGGAGCTCCGGCCGATCCTGCGCCACTTCGTGTGCGCCGAGGTCATCCGGGCCCTGGCCAAGGGGGACGACCTCCCACCGACGCCGTTCGACGACGACGGCGGGACCGCCTTCGACGAGCTCCTCACCAGCGCCGTCGACGTGCCGCTCGGACTACCCCTGCTCGTGTACCTCGCGTGGTGTGAGCAGAGCGATCTGCGCACCACGTTCGCCGATCTGCACGACGCCGAGACACGCGCCGCCTTCTTCACCTGGATCCGCGAGACCGGGGTGAAGGTGTTCGGCGGGTGGGCCGAGCTCGGGCTCGGACAGCGCCAGGACGACCGCCGTCCGGTCGCCCGCGTCGGCAACGCCGCCGGCGGCATCGACGTGCTCGGCTACCTCACCGCGGAGGTCGGGTTGGGTGAGGCTGCCCGCCGGCTCGTCAGCGGCCTGCGGGCCGCCGGAGTGCCGGTGTCGACCGTCGACTGCGACCTCACGCCGTGCCGGCGGAACCACCCCTTCCCGACCGACGACCTCTTGGCCCACGACACCTTGCTCATCGCCGCCAACGCCGACGCCCTCGGGCCGGTGATCGAGCACCTGGGCGCCGATCTCCTGCCCCGACGCCTCATCGGGCAGTGGTTCTGGGAGGTGGAGCGGTTTCCACCGTCTCTGGCGCCGGCCATCGACGTGCTCGACGAGATCTGGGTCCCCACCGAGCACATCGCCAACTCGCTCCGTCCCTTGGCCGGCGATCGGGTGCAGGTGGTGCCCATCCCGCTCACGATGGAACCCGCCCGGCTCGAGCGGGTGCAGGCCCTGCCCCGGGCCGGCGCGCCGTTCACCTTCCTGTTCATGTTCGACCACCACAGCGTGTTCCATCGGAAGAACCCGCTCGGGGTCATCGACGCCTTCCGGCTCGCCTTCGACGAGGGCGAGGGCCCTCGGCTCGTGATCAAGTCGATGAACGGCGAGCAGTGGGCCGGGGACCGCGAGGAGCTGCGGTGGGCGGCACGGGACCGCGCGGACATCGAGCTCATCGAGGGCTACCTCGATCCGGACGAGATCGACCGTCTGCTCTGGGCCTGCGACTGCTACGTCTCGCTGCACCGGGCCGAGGGGCTCGGCCTCACCCTGGTCGACGCCGTCAACCTCGGCAAGCCGGTCATCGCCACGGCGTACTCCGGCAACGTCGACTTCCTCACGCCGGAGACGGCCTTGCTCGTCCCGTACCTCCTCGAGCGGATCGGACCCGGCTCCGACCCGTACCCGGCCGATGGGCGGTGGGCGGCCCCGGACGTCCAGGTGGCTGCCGCCGCCATGCGGTCCGTGGTCGAGGCCCCGGAGGCCGCCGCGGACCGGGCCGCCCGCGCCCGGGCCGACATCGCCGAACGGTTCTCGCCCGAGGAGACGGGCGCCGTG
Source organism: Actinomycetota bacterium (assembly GCA_030852625.1). GTDB lineage: Bacteria > Actinomycetota > Acidimicrobiia > Acidimicrobiales > VFJN01 > VFJN01. The sequence continues at coordinate 827 of JALYWQ010000050.1, read as the reverse complement.
ATGCGGCAACGGCTCGAGGCCTTGGTGGGATGAACGGCCCGAGCATCGTTGCGATCGTGCGGGCGGCCCAGCCGAGCATGGCAACGGTCGAGCACGGGCTGGAGCTCCTCCCACACGTCGACCGGGTGCTCGTCGGGTGCCACGCCGCAGCCGAGCAGGTAGCCGCCGCGCTGCCGGGCGCGGAGGTGGTCGCGCTACCTCCGCTCGAAGATCCGGAGGCCGCCGACGGGCTCCTCCTCGCGCTGGTCGACGAGGACTGGGTGCTCTGGGTGCCCGACCGCGAGCGGCTCGAGCGCGGCCTGCTCGGCACACTGCGATCCCTCGTCGGCGACCCCGACGTCGTCCACTACCGCTTCGGCGACGAGGTCGACCGCTTCGCGACCCGGTTGTTCCGGAACGACCCCGCCCTCGTGAACGCCTCCGGGGCTCCGGGGTCCACCCCGGACGTGGTCGGACCTCACCACCTCCGTCGGGCGGCCAGGCGGGGCATGGCGGACGGAGCCCCGCTGCCCGAGGCGAGGGGTCCGGTCGCCAGGCGGTTCGGCAAGGACGCTGTCGAGGCCCACTGGCGCAACCGCCCGCTGCGGCGCTCGGACCACGCCGCCGCCCTCCGGCTGATCCCCCCGTACCCCGTCTTCAGCGTCGGGGTGCCGACCACCCTCCTGGTGGCGGTCCGGAACCAGGGAGGCGCGGTATGGCCGGGACGAGACCGGTCAGGCCCGAACATCCGGCTGTTCGCACGTTGGCTGAGGGCTCCTGACGATGAGCCGACGGGGGTGACCGTGCACGCCGCCCGGACACGGGGCGACCTGCCACCCGGCGCCGAG
>JALYWQ010000019.1 GCA_030852625.1 Actinomycetota bacterium | reverse complement strand
TCGGGCACCGTAGCACCAGGCCACCAGCGCGGTGCAAGGGGTCTGGGGAAATCTCCAAAACCCCTGGTCAGCGGGGGTGGAGGGTCCCAGTTTGGCCCGTCACGGTGTGGTAACCGGGGCCCGGGCCGTCCCCAGGTTGCCCACCACCTGCCGCGCCCTCTACCGTGCTCGACGCACCACTCGGTGCCGGGGTTCCGGCGCGTCATGGTGCACCCCACTCGAAGATCCCGTCCACCAGGCCCACCCACCACGCTCCGGGCCGGAGGGATCCACAAGGTTCTCGCCGACCGGTCACGTGGATCGGCGGCCAGGAGGCACTGCAGTGAAGCGCACCTACCAGCCCAACAACCTCCGCCGCGCCAAGCGACACGGCTTCCGCCATCGCATGGCCGATCGAGCCGGGCAGGCGGTGCTCAAGGCCCGCCGGGCCAAGGGGCGAAAGCGCCTGTCGGCCTGACGGCCGGACGGACCCGCCCGTGTCGGCCACCGTGGCACCTGCCTCGATCCCGGCCGCTCCCCGACCCCAGCTCTGGCGCATCACCGATCGCCGGAGCTTCCAGGAGCTGCGCCGGCATGGTCGGCGCGCCCGGCGCGGGCCCCTGACCGTGACGTTCCTCGCCGACGCCTCACCCCAGCCTCGGGTGGGGTTCGCCGTCGGGAAGACGGCCGGTGGTGCGGTCACCCGCAACCGCATCCGTCGGCGTCTCCGGGCCGCCCTGCGCGAGCTGCTCGCCGCCGGTCGCCTGCCGACCGGCACGTACCTGGTGGGCGCCGGTGCCGCGGTGGCACCCATGCCCTGGACCGAGCTCGTGGCCCTCGTCGAGGACGCCGTCGCCAGCGTGGCCGGAGCCGAGCCCCGATGAGCCCGCTCGCCCGCGTGGAGCTGCTCGGCGTGCGGGGCTACCGCGCCCTCACTGCGGGTCGCCCGCCCACCTGCCGCTACGACCCGAGCTGCTCGGCCTACGCCCTCGAAGCGCTCGAACGCCACGGTGCCGCCAAGGGCACCTGGCTCACCCTCCGCCGGATCACCCGTTGCCACCCCTGGGGTGGGCACGGCTGGGACCCGGTGCCTGACGGAAAGGCGAACTGATGTTCGACGGCCTCTTCGAGGTCACTGCCAACACGCTGAGCTTCTTCTACGACCTCGTCCCCAACTACGCGGTCGCGATCGCGCTGCTCACCCTGGTCGTGATGGTGGTGACCACCCCGTTCACGCTCAAGGGCACCCGCAGCATGATCCAGATGCAGCGGCTCCAGCCTGAGCTGCGGAAGCTCCAGCTGAAGCACAAGGACGACCGCCAGAAGCTCAACGAAGAGATGATGGCGCTCTACCAGGAGAACAAGATCAACCCGCTCGGCGGGTGTCTGCCCCTCCTGCTCCAGGCGCCGATCTTCTTCATCCTGTTCCAGGTCGTCCAGGGCCTGACCCGGGTCGGCGAGGACGGCACGTTCAACCCGAAGCACCTCGACGACACCTCGAAGCTGTTCACCAAGCTCGACGGGGCCGAGAAGATGATGGCCTTCGGCGTCGACCTCGCCGAGAGCGCCAGCAAGTCGCTCGGCGAAGGCTTCGGCCACGGGTTCCCGCACGTGGTGCTCGTGGCCATCGTGGCCGTGACCTCGTACTACCAGCAGAAGCAGATCCAGGGCCGCAACCCCAACGCCGAGGTCCCGCCGCAGCAGAAGATGCTCATGCGCCTGATGCCGGCGATGTTCGTGGTGTTCGCCTTCGTGGCGCCGTCGGCCCTCGTCATCTACTTCGTGACGTCGAACCTGTACCGGATCGGGATGCAGGCCTACATCACCCGCACCCTGTACCACGGCGAGGATTCGCTCGGGAAGCAGGCCCAGCTGGCCGCCGCCGAGTCGAAGAAGCTCCGTGAGGAGCACGGCGCCCCGGAGATCATGCCGAAGCTCCGTCGCCGGGACAAGGACGCCGCGACCGCCACCACCGGCGGGAGCGCGATCACAGCAAGCAGTACGGGCGCGAACGCGAGCAGCGGGGACACGCAACCCCGCCCCACGCCGCCGAAGGCCCGCACGAATGCCCCCAACCGTTCCAAGAAGAAGAAGAAGAAGCGCCGCTGATGGAGTGGGTCGAGACGACCGGACGCACGGTCGAAGAAGCCAAGGACGCCGCCCTCGATCAACTCGGGGTCGACGAACAGGACGCCGAGTTCGAGGTCCTCGAGGAGCCCCGCACGGGCCTCTTCGGCCGCACCCGCGGCGAGGCCCGGGTACGCGCGCGGGTGAAGCCGACCCAGCCCCGCCCGAAGGC
>JALYWQ010000503.1 GCA_030852625.1 Actinomycetota bacterium | reverse complement strand
CGGTGGTGCCACCGGGCTCGGGGATCGAGGTCGGATCAGCGGTCAGGTCGACGTCGAGGCCGGTGAGGTCGACGTCGCCACCATCGACGATGTCCACTCGGACCGGCAGCGAGCGGCCGGAGGCCGGGCCGTCGGCGGCGGTGCCGGTGACGACGATCTCGTCGTCCTGCGTGTCGCCGGCTTCGCCGGTGAAGGTGTTGGTGAACTGGAAGGCACAGCTCTCGCCTTCCGAGAGCACCGTGCACCCAGCGGCTTGCGCCGTGGCCGTGAGATCACGGTCGGCGGCGTTGCTGATCTCGTCGATGACCGACGTGATGGTGACGTCGCCGTCGAAGAGGTCGTCGTCGTTGGTGATCGTGACGTTGTAGGTGAACACGCCACCAGGCTCGGCCAGATCGTCATCGACGGCGCTCTTGGTCACCGCCAGGCGGTGCTCGTTGCCGATGGTGGCGATGGCGACGTCGGTGTCCTCGGCGGTGAGCTCGTCACCGTCGGTGTCACGGACCCGCACGTAGGCCTGATCGCTCTCGCTGTCACCGGTGTCGCCGGTGAAGTTGCGGGTGAACGTGCAGGTGTAGGTGTCGGTGACACCGGCGTTGGACGACGCCAGCACGGCGCCGGTGTCGCAGGTGCCGACCCCGTTGAGGTCGATGACGTCACCGTTGTCGGGCCCGGAGGTGATCGTGTCGGTCAGGGCCTCGATCTCGGCGGGCTCGTTGTCGAGGTTCGTGACGACGAGGGTGTAGGTGAAGTCGCCACCGGGGGCGGCGATGTTGTTCACCGTCTTCTGGATGTCGACCGAGGGAGCATCCTCGTCCGGGGGATCGATCGGACCCTCGGTGACCTGGATCAGCAGGTCGGAGTAGAAGGAGTTCTCCTGCACCGCGGGCGGGGCGAAGGTCGGCGGCGTCGTGCGACGGATCACCACGGCGCGGCCCAGGGCCCCAGCGAGGTTCTCCGGCGTACCGGCGGCGACGTCGAGCTCGATCTGCCGCTCCTGGCCGACCGGCTTGATGGCCTGGCCACAGTCCCACTTCTGGTTCCCGGCGTCGGGCAGGAAGGGGTAGGCGGAGGCGACGACCTCGTCGACGGGGACGGGGTTCTCATCGACGATGTCGCAGTTGAACGGAGCACCGTTCTGCGTGCCGTAGCGGACCGACTCCACGAAGTTGGGCAGGTCGAGGTAGAGCTTGCCGCCGACGTTCTCCGGAAGGTCGAGATCGGCATCCAGCTCCGGGATCACCAACGTGGTGCCCTCTTCGACCTGGAAGATGTTCTCCTGGACCTCGGCTGCGACCTGGATGAGGCCGTAACGCGGTCCGCTGAGGTTGGTGGCCTCGGCCTGGGTGAGGGGAGCGCCGCCGAACACCGGTCCGCGACCGCCGTTCTCGACCGGGCCCTGGCCCGTGGCGATGAGCGACGCGGGGTTGCTGGTCGTCGCGAAGAGCTGGGCACTGGCTTCGAACCGGCCGTTGGCGGGAACATCGCCGAGGGTGACCGGGATCGTCCGGGTCACCGGGATGCCGCCGGTCATGTCGCCGAGCTCGCAGACGATCCGGGGATCGAGGGGCTCGGCCACGTTCTGGGTCGAGACGCAGCCGGTCGGCAGACCTGCGTTGGGCAGGGCCGTCTGGAACTGGCCGCCCACCGAGCCGCGCCCGGTGTCGATGGCCACGCCCGGACCGAGCCGGATGACGCCGGTGCCGTCGTTGCGGTCGCCGCCCGAAGCGAAGGTGACGGCGAGGGCGTTGCGGGAGTTCGGCTGCACGGTCTGGCCGGCGGTGAGCGTGGCGCCAGGCTCGTCGACCACGTCACCGGCGGTGTCGAACACGCCGGAGGTGCGGTCGTTGTTGATGGCGTCGACTCGGCACTCCACGGTGCCGACCTCGAGGTTGAGGACGCCGCCGAGGACTTCGACCTCGAGGGCCGTCACCCGGATGCCGTTCGGGATGGGGGTCTGCGTGTTGAGGCGCACCGTGGCCAGTCCGAGGACGTCGAGCTCGGTGTTCGGCGGTGAGTCGAGCGTGGCCACGTTGGTGCCGAGCACCGTGAGGTTGCGGATGGTGGCGGAGGATCCGATGTTGCCGGTGGCGGACGAGAAGCACTCGGCGTAGGCAGCGTCGAGCCCGACCAGGGCACCGCCGAGCACGTCGAGGACCTGGAGGCCCTGGTTGCCGTTCGGTGCGTCTTCGATGGCGCACTCGAAGTCGTCGCCGACCTCGATGGCGCCGCCTTCACCGATCAAGCCGCCGCACGCGGCGACGTGGCCGTTGGTGTCGGTGGCCACGTCCTGAGCTGCGACGCCGAGGTCGACCAGCGGTGCGGTCGGCAGGATTGGGCTCACGTCACACGTGTTCGACGCCCCGGCTGGTGAACCGGTGCCGGTGCAACCAGCAGCGCCGATGGGGTTGCCACCCCCGAGGGAGAGTCCCGGCAGACCCTGCGCGAAACCCGACACGTCGTCGGCGGCAGCGGTGCCAGTGGATGCGGCCACGGCCAATGACGTCGCCACGAGGGCGATGCCGAGGAGCGAGGCCAGCTTGGACCGGATGGACTTGGTCACCAAGTTCTCCTTGAGAGGGGGGTACTACCGCCGATTGGTGCGAAGGGTCGGAAAACGGCCCGCCACCACGCCTAACGCAATCGGGCCGTAACCTACCACTCAGTCCCCGCCACACAAGGTGATGGGATCGCGCATTGTGACAAGAGTCACAACGGGAGCCGGCTTCAGGCCGCGGAGGGCTCCGGGGTCGCCAGGGCGTGGAACTCGGCGAGGACGTCGTCAGCGTTGCGGCGTTGCGACACCCAGTGCTCCACCTCGCCGAGGATCGCCTTGCGGGTGACGGCCCGGCCGGCGCCGAGGGAGTCGTCGAGGTGGGCGTCCCAGAGCGTGCCGATCATCGCCGAACCGGCGTACTTCCGGCCGCTGTCGCCCACCCAGGTGCGATCGCGCATCTCGGTGATGGCCGTCTTCAGGTAGCCGACGTGGGGCGTCTCGTCGGCTCGGATGTGGCTGACGAGCTCGGCGGCCCGGCCCTCGCCGGCGACGAGGTCGTGATCGGCCAGCCAGTCCTCGGCCCACGCGAAGGTGTGGAAGGCCTGCACCTCGATGAGCAGCACCCGGATCATGATCGAGGCGATGACCTCGAGCTCGGGGGAGATGTCCTCGGGGAGCCGGCGCTCGAGCGCGCTGCCGGGAGCACCGCCGGCCGGGCCGAAGCCCATGCGGGCGAGCATCCCGTCGATGTCCACGTCGGTGGTGGGCGAGCCGAACGCGATGTCGCGGGCCGCGAACCACATCTCCTTGTGCCCGGCCTCCTCCTCCCATCCGGCCTCGTCCCGGCCGTGGGCCTCGAACAGCCCGCCGCCGAGGTGGTCGATGGCGGTGCCGGCCACGTCCTCGACGAAGAAGCGCTGCATGTCCTTCGGCTGGAGGAGGCGGATGTTGGCGCCAAGGCCCTCGACGGTGCCGATGCGGGTGAGGCTGGCGATCAGGGGTTCCGGGACCCCGGCGCCGATGAGGTGGCGGGCCTGGGCCACGTTGGGGAAGTTCTCGGGCCACGTCTCGAGCGGCACGTGGAGGATCTCGGTGCCGAAGTCGCGCACGTGCTTGGCCTGCCAGGCCTCGATGGCCGGCACCCGGAAGCGGGTGCGGGGTGACACGTAGGTGCCGTCGTCGGTGTAGCCACCGTGACAGCGCCGGCCGCCGGCGATCAGGGGCTCGGCCACGTCGTGGTCGAGCAGGAGCTCGGCCTCGGTGAAGGTGACCTGGTCGGTGGTCATGGTGTTCCCCCTTGCCCCGACGCCGCCGCGGCGCCCGGCTCGCACCTGAGTATTGCACGGTGAGTG
>JALYWQ010000466.1 GCA_030852625.1 Actinomycetota bacterium | reverse complement strand
GCTCATGTGAGGCCGGCTAGGAGGACGGCGGCGGCACCGGCGAACGACGCCAGGACCAGACGGCGATCGACGGCGCCTCGGAGCAGGACGAGGGCGGTGCTCGCGCTGGCGAGGGTGCCGGCGAAGGCCGCGCAGGTCGCGCCGACCGCTTCCCAGGACGGGATCGCCGCCACCGCCGTCACCACGAAGGCAGCTGCAGCGGCGACGCCGAGGGCGGCCGTGACCCTCGGCCGGATCCGGAGGGCGGCCAGCTGCACGGCGAGCGAGGTCAGCGGGGCGAGAGCGACCATGGACAGCGCTGGCCCGAAGGCGTCGATGGCGGGCTCGTAGTCGGTGCCGAACACGCCCGGCACCCACCGGTCGGCCAGCCACGAGGCGAGCCCCGCGGCCGGCACGACGACGGCCAACAGGAGCGCGGCCAGCCTGCCGAGGGTGGCCTCGGCCTCGGCCGGGGTGCCGGCGTCGACGTCGGCGACCAGTGGCAGGGCCACGGTGAACGACTGCAGCACGGCGTAGGTGACACCGAGGGCCAGGCCGATGGCGAGCGCGGCGTAGCCCGACTCCGACGACGACCCGCCGAGCAACGCCACCGCCACCACCCCGCCGCGCTGGGCGACCTGCACCAGCGCAGCGCCGACGGCGTGGAAGGCCCCGAACCGCAACGCCCCCTCGGGCAGGGCCACGGCCTCGACCGGTTGCGCCACCAGCGGCCGCAGCACGGCTGCGGCGTAGCCCGCTGCGATCACGGTGGACACGAGGATCGCCACCACCGACCCCAGGTCGTCCCAGGTGTCGTGGAGCAGCAGGACGGCGACGATCAGCACGGCGTTCTGGAGCGGGTAGCGGAGCGACCACGGGCCGGTGCGACCGAGCCCGAGCGGCACCTGCAGGGCGAGCGTGGCCCCCACCGACAGCACGAGCGCGAGCATCACCAGGCCCGTCGTGGTCGGCGGGAAGCGGTCGGGGGCGATGATCGCGGCCAGGCCGCCCACCGTTGCCAAGCCCACCAGCTGCAGCGCCCGGCCCCGCGCCAGGCGGGCGCCGATGGCGCGGGCCACCGCCACCCGCTGGTCGGCGGGCGCGGCGGGCACGAACCGGGCCATCACGGTGGGCCCGCCCAGGCTCAACGCCAGGGAGCCGAGGGTGACGATCGTGAGCGGCACCGAGAAGCGTCCGTAGCGGTCGGGTCCGAGCCAGCGCGGCACGACAGTGGCCAGGAGCACCAGCGTGACGAGCTCGGCAGCCTTCCCCGCCATGCTGCCCGCCACCGCGGCCCGCACCCGCCCGACGCCCTCGGCGGCGGCGGTCGTCGGTGCGTCGACGTCCACGTCGATCTCGATCTCGGCCACGTCGCTGCGAGCCGTCCCGCTACCGGAGGACGGAGGTCAGCGCGGCGTTGGCGGCGTTGAGGCCGCACATGCCGTGCACCCCGCCACCGGGTGGGGTCGATGCCGAGCACAGGAAGTAGTTGGGGTTGCCCGTGCGGTACGGCCGCACACCGGGCCGCGGACGCAGCACGAGCTGCAGCCCGCCGTGCGACCCCCCGGCGATGTCGCCCCCGATGAAGTTCGGGTTGTAGTCCTCGTACCACCGGTTCCCGGCCGAGTGGCGGGCGAGCACCACATCCCGGAACCCAGGTGCGAACCGCTCGATCTGGCGATCGATGGCGTCGGCCATGTCGACGTCGGATCCGGCCGGCACGTGGCAGTAGGTCCAGAGGGTGTGCTGGCCGTCGGGCGCCCGCGTTCCGTCGAACAGCGTCGGCTGCCCGACGAGCACGAAGGGGCTGTCCGGGATGCGACCGGCGGCCACCTCGGCCTCACCGCGTGCGATCTCGGCCAGCGTGCCGCCGAGGTGGAGCGACCCGGTGCGGCGGGCGTGCTCGTTGGTCCAGGGCACCGGCTCCGAGAGGGCGTAGTCGACCTTGAACACCCCCGGCCCGTAGCGGAACCGACCCATCCGCTTGCGGTACCCCGGCGGCAGGTCGTCGCCACAGATGTCGAGCAGTTGCCGCGGGGTGACGTCGAACAGCACGGCCCGAGCCGGTGGGATGTCGGCCAGGGAGGCGACGGGGTGGTCTACGTGGATCGTGACGCCCAGCTCGGCCAGCTGCGCCCCCATCGCATCGGCCATGCGCTCCGAGCCGCCCCGGATGCACGGCCACCCCGCCACGTGCCCCGACGCCAGCAACATGATGCCCATCGCGGTGGTGAACGGTCGGGTCAGCGGGAGGAAGGTGTGGGCGGCGGCGCCGGCGAAGAGCCCGGCCGCCTCGTCGGTGTCGAACACCCGGCCAGCGACGGTGGCCGGCAGCACGCCCCGCAGGCCGAACCCGAGCATGGCGAAGGGATGGCGGGGCACCCGCGCCAGGGGGCCGAGCACGCCCTCCGACAGCTTCGGCCAGTTGCGCACCGCCGAGCCGATGTGGCGGTCCCAGGCCTTCCCGTCGACGCCCAGGCCGGCGACGGTGTCGGCCAACGACTGGTGCATCACGCCGGCCCGACCGCCGTCGAGCGGATGGACGTGGGCGATCTCGGGCTGCACGAGCTCCATCCCGTAGCGCTCGAGTCCGGCGTCACGGAAGAAGGGCGACACGGCGGCCAGCGGGTGGATGGCCGAGCACACGTCGTGGTGGAACCCGGGCAGGGTGAGCTCAGCGGTGCGGGTGCCGCCGCCGATCCGGTCGCTGCCCTCCAGCACCACCACGGACTTCCCGGCCCGAGCGATCGTGATGGCCGCCGCCAGCCCGTTGGGCCCGGCCCCGACGATCACCGCATCGATCACCCCCCAGACCCTAGGAGACGGTGGCCCGTGGCCTGACGGGAGGCGGGGGCCGTTAGGGTCGTCGGCGATGGGAGTGACAATCGAGGAGTTCACGATCGGTGACCCCCCGGAGGCCTGGGCGGCGGCGGGGTTCGACGTGGCCGCCGACGGCACGACGCAGGTGGGCGGGGTCCGGTTGCGCTTCGTGGGACGGGACGGCGGCAAGCGGATCCTCGACTGGAGCCTCTGCGGCGCCCGGCCCGAGGGCGTCGTCGACGGTTCGATCAGCGGCCTGGCCACCACCGTGCTCGAGGAGCCGTTGCCGTCCCCGGCCGCCCCGTCCCACACCAACGGGGCTGCCTACATCGACCACGTGGTGGTGATCGCTCCCGACCTCGACAGCACGGTGCGATCCTTCGAGGCCATCGGTCTCAGCTCACGGGGCGAGCGGGAGACCGACACCTACGGCGCCCCCATGAAGCAGGTGTTCTTCCGGGCCGGCGAGGTGATCATCGAGGTGATCGGCAACCCCGAGCAGGCCGGCGAGGGCGACGCCGGGTTCTTCGGCCTGGCCATCACCGTCGACGATCTCGATGCTGTGGGCGCGCTGCTCGGCGACCACCTCGGCAAGCCGAAGGACGCCGTGCAGCCCGGTCGACGGATCGCCACCATCCGCCACCGCGACCTCGGGATGTCGGTGGCCACCGCACTCATGTCGCCCGAACCCCCGCCTGCTTGACCGTGCTCGATCACGTCTTCACCGACGCCATCGGCGCCCTCCGCGACACCTTCGAGAAGGCCTTCCTCGAACGGCAGGCCTTCGAAGAGCGCTTCCAGGTCGACGTCCTCCTCGGCGACACCACCTGGGAGACCTCCTACGGACTCCCGGGCGAGGGCCTGCCGCCGCGGGTGCAGGCCGACATCAGCTTCGACTGGCCCACGTGGGCCCAGACGGCGTACCGCTCGTGGTACATCGGCGAGCCCACCGACGAGGCGCCCCGCATCGAGATCGAGATCGTGATGCGGATCCAGCGCCTGGCCTCGATGCCCGACGTGAAGCCGGTGCTCGCCGTGCTGCCCGAATCGAGCCCGCCGATCGGCCACGAACGTCTCGAACGGTCCACCCCCACCGTGGAGATCTCGTTCGACAGCGACCTCGAGGCCGAGGACTGGGCCCTCGAGGTGAGCTACGAGGGGAGCTACGAGCTCGACGAGGCCACCCTCGCCGACGGCTCCATCCTCGACGACCACTTCTCCGCCATGGGGGGCTGGATCGCCTCCACGCTCGTGCGCCTGGGCGACCTCGAGCTCGACTTCCTGCCCGCCGACGAGGAGCTGTGACGATGGCCGACGACGTGGTGCTGCTCGAGGTGGACGGTCCGGTGGCCACCGTCACCCTCAACCGCCCGGACGCCCGCAACGCGCTCAACAAGGAGCTGCGCAAGGCGATCTACCGCGCCATGCGCGACCTCGAGGCCGACGCCGAGGTGCGGGCCGTCGTCCTCACCGGTGCCGATCCTGCGTTCTGCGCGGGCCTCGACCTGAAGGAGCTCGGCTCGGGCCGCGAGACGCTGGCCGACAGCGACGCCACGGGCTCGGCCGGCGGCGGCGACGCCGCCGGGACGGGTCGCGATCGACCGGGGCCCATGCCGAGGATGACGAAGCCGGTGATCGGCGCCGTGAACGGCGTGGCCATCACCGGTGGCTTCGAGTTGGCCCTGGCCTGCGACTACCTGGTGGCTTCCGAGCGAGCCCGCTTCGCCGACACCCACGCCCGCGTCGGGATCATGCCGGGCTGGGGCCTCACGGTGCTGCTTCCCGAAGCAGTCGGCTACCGGCGAGCGCGAGAGCTGTCGACGACGGGCAACTTCCTCGACGCACCGACCGCGCTGACCTGGGGCCTCGTGAACCACGTGGTCCCCCACGAGGAGCTGGTCCCGTTCGCCCAGAAGCTGGCCGCCGACGTGGCGACCGTGCCCGAGCCCGCTGTCCGCCAGATGCTCGCCACCTACGAGGAGGGCAGCCTGCGCGACGGTGCCGGCGCATGGGCCCTCGAGGGCGAGGTGGCGGCCCGTTGGCAGAGCGGCGGCATCGATCCCGCCACCATCGAGGCCAGCCGCAAGGCCGTCACCGAGCGAGGCCGCACCCAGGTCTGAGCCCGCCGGGGGGCGCCTGGGTCGTCTGGCCCAGGAATTCTTCGCCCGAACGGGCACACATGCCGCGTCCCGGAAGGGTGAGGCTCAGGTTCTGCTTCCGCATGGTCGATGCTGCGTCGTACCGTCCGCTCATCGGAGTGCACACCATGTCCACGCGCCATGACGTCTGCCGCCACTGCGGCTACAGCCAACCCACGGATGCCGCGACCTGTCCCGGCTGCGGACGTCCCCACCTGCTCGTGCGGCGCGAGGCGCCCCGGCGGCTGCCGGTCATCGCCAGCCACCTCGGCCTGGTCGGCCCGGCCCGGCGGGCTCGGTGGCTGCTGGTCCTCACCGGCTGGCTCGCAGCGGCCTTCGGCATCGCGGCGGCGGCCCGCTTCGCCCTGAGCTTCGACGACGTGGCCAAGGAGTTCGCCGACACCACCCCGGCCCGGTTCACCGACGTCGCCGAGAGCATCGGCTGGGCCATGGTGCTCACGGTGCTCGTGGCCGCCGGGCTGCTCGGCGACTGGGTGCGCCGGACGCTCGGCAACCTCGCCGGCCTCCACCTCGAGGAGGGCTGGACGAGCGCCTGGTCGCTCGGCGGATGGCTCGTCCCCGGCCGCAGCGCGCAGCTGGCCCGCCGTCGGGTTGACCTGCAGTGGCGCGACACCAGCACGGCGATCGCACCGCTCCCCCGCCCCTCGAGTCGCCACGCCTGGACCCGTACGCCGATGAGCCAGGTGGTGATGCGGTGGTGGGCCATGTGGCTCGCCGTTCCGGCCCTCGCCGGCATCCTGGTGGTGCTGATCGGCGAGAGCTTCGAGGTGTCCTCGAACCACCAGACGCTCGAGCTGATCGCGGTGGGTTCGTCGGCGCTGATGGTCGCGGCCCTGCGGTCGGCCTACGACGTCATCGGCATCGTCACCGTGGCCCAGGCCCACCGGGCCGAGGCCCTGCTCCAGGAGCGCGACCGGGCCCGGGCCACCGGCACCGCCCGCCCGGCCCCCGAGCCGCTGGTGGTGGTCGACCACGAGTGGGAGGCGGCCGGCTACGACCAGGATTCACACCGCAACGTCGACGAGGACGAGTTCGACGAAGCCGACAACCTCGACGACGTGTACGACCTGTCCACCTACTTCTGAGGACCGGTCACAACCACTTGCTCGGGAGCGACACCGCCCCCGGCATGAGGTCGAAGGCGTTGTCGAGCGCGGCGACGGCGTCGGCCACCGTCGGCACCACGAGGTAGCTGTCCCGGCTCTCGGGGCGGGCGAAGCGCTCCTCGGTGATGTGGTCGAACAGGGTGAGCAGCGGTTGCCAGAAGCCCTCGATGTCGATGATCACCACCGGCTTGTGGTGGATGCCGAGCAGCCGGAGGGTGAGCTGCTCGAGCAGTTCCTCGAGGGTGCCGAAGCCCCCGGGTAGGGCGATGAACGCCTCGGCCCGGAGCGCCATCTCGGCCTTGCGGGCGCCCATGTCCGCGGTGATGACGAGCTCGTCGGCGCCGGTGTCGGCGATCTCCCTGGCCACCAACGACTCCGGGATCACCCCTTCGGTGCGCCCGCCGGCGTCGCGCACGGCCTGGGCCAGCACGCCCATGCAGCCGACGGTGGCGCCGCCCCAGACGAGGGTGTCGCCCCGCTCGCCCATCGCGGTGCCGAGCTCGCGCGCCGCGTCGGTGTGCACGGCGTCGACTGCGGAGGACGACGAGCAGTACACGCAGATCCGGCGAGCTCCAGGCATCGGCACAACCTAGAAGCCGGATCCGGGAGGTGGCGGTAGCGTTTCCACATGGATCCTCGCCCCACGCTCGACCAGCTGCGGCGAGCGCCGAAGGTCCTCCTCCACGACCACCTCGACGGCGGGCTCCGACCGTCCACGGTGATCGAGCTGGCCCGCGAGTCCGGCTACGGGGCGCTGCCGACCACCGACGAGGGCGAGCTGGCGGCGTGGTTCACGGCCGGCGCGGCTCGCAAGGACCTGGTGCTCTACCTCGAGACCTTCGCCCACACCGTGGCGGTGATGCAGACCAAGGACGCCCTCATCCGCGTCGCCACCGAGTGCGCCGAGGACCTCGCCGCCGACGGGATCGTGTACGCCGAGGTGCGCTTCGCCCCCGAGCTCCACCTCGAGGGCGGCCTCACCCCCGACGAGGTGGTGGAGGCGGTGCTCGAAGGGTTCCGCCTCGGCACCGCCGGCACCCGCCTCACCATCGGCACGCTCATCACCGCCATGCGCCACGCCGCCCACTCCACCGAGATCGCCGAGCTGGCCATCCGCCACCGCGATGCCGGCGTGGTGGGCTTCGACATCGCGGGCAAGGAGGCCGGCAACCCGCCCACCCGGCACCTCGACGCCTTCCGCCTGGTGGCGGCCGAGAACTTCCACATCACCATCCACGCCGGCGAGGCCTTCGGGCCGCCGTCGATCTGGGAGGCCGTGCAGCTCTGCGGCGCCGAGCGCCTCGGCCACGGTGTGCGGATCGTCGACGACATCGAGATCGACGACGACGGCCGGGCCACCCTCGGCCGGCTGGCCAGCTTCGTGCGCGACCGCCGGGTGCCGCTCGAGATGTGCCCGACGTCCAACGTCAACACCGGGGTGTGCGACACCATCGCCGACCACCCCATCGGCCTGCTCACCCGCCTCCGCTTCCGGGTCACCGTCAACACCGACAACCGCCTCATGAGCGGGGTGAGCCTCACCTCGGAGATGGCGGCCCTCGTCGACGCCTTCGGCTACGGCTGGGACGAGATCGAGTGGCTCACCCTCAACGCCATGAAGAGCTCGTTCTGGCCCTTCGACCAGCGGCTCCGCATCATCAACGAGCAGATCAAGCCCGGCTACGCCACCCTTCGGGCCAGCAACCTCTGATCCGTCAGTCGGGCACGCCGGCGAGGATGGCGCGACTGGCCGAGCAGCCGAGTCGGGTGGCACCGGCCTCCACCATGCCGAGGGCGGTGGCGGCGTCACGGATCCCGCCGCTGGCCTTCACGCCGACCTGATCGCCGACGGCGGCCCGCATCATCCGAACCGCCTCCACCGTGGCGCCGCCGGCGGGGTGGAAGCCGGTGGACGTCTTCACGAAGTCGGCACCGGCCGACACCGCCACCCGGCATGCCTGCACGAGCTCGTCGGCGGTGAGCACGGCCGACTCCACGATCACCTTGAGCACCACCTCGGCGGCCGCTCGACGGACACCGGCCAGCTCTCGCTCGACGGCGGTCCAGTCACCCGCGCGCACCAGGCCCAGGTTCACCACGACGTCGAGCTCGGTGGCGCCCGCCTCCACGACCAGCTCGGCCTCGCGGGCCTTCACCGCCGGCGGGTGGGCCCCGCTCGGGAACCCGACCACCGCGGCGACCGCGATGCCGGGGCCGAGCGGCGCCGTCAACGGGAGCAGGGACGGGCTGATGCACACCGCCGCCACCCCCAGCTCGGTGGCCTCGACGCAAAGTGCGGCCACGTCTGCAGCGGTGGCCTCCGGCCGGAGGAGCGTGTGGTCGATCATCCGGGCCAGGGTGGGGCGATCCATCGCGCCCATCCTGGCCCGTCCGACCTCAGAGGGCGCCGGGGATCTGGAGCAGCGAGCCGGCGTCAATGCGGATCTGCTGGCCGGTGATGTACCGGCTCTCGTCGCTGGCGAGGAAGAGGGCCAGGTTGGCCACGTCCTCCGGCTCGATGTACGGGATCGGCATGGCCTGGAAGAAGGTGAAGGCCATCTCGGCGTCCTCCCGCTTGATGGGCTCGCCGCTGGCGGCCAGGTCGGGTCGGAACACCGAGTAGAGGCCCTGGTTGTGGATCAGGTGGGTGTTGGTGTTCGTGGGGTGCATGGCGTTGACCCGGATGAACCGCTTGGAGAGGTGCAGCGCCATCTGCTCGACGTACTGGATGAGCACCTTCTTCGACCAGCCGTAGCCGGCGCCGCCCGGGCCGAGCACCGGGTTGTCGAGCGACCCGGGCGTCATGCCGGCGGTGGAGCCGGTGATGATGATCGACGCACCATCGGGGATGTGGGGCAGGGCCACGGCCACGCTGTTCATCACCCCGATGAGGTCGACGTCGGTGGCGTCGACGAAGTCCTGCGGCTGGGGGTCGCCCTCGGCGAAGGGCATGATCCCGGCGTTGGCCACGACGATGTCGATCTTGCCGAGGTCGGTGACGCCGGCGTCGACGGCCTCCCGGAGCTCGCTCCGCTCCCGGACGTCGGCCACCCGGGCCACGATCCGCTGCCCGGCCTCCTTGACGAGGCGCTCCGTCTCGGCCAGGTCCTCGGGCGTGGCGAGCGGGTAGTTGTTCGACTCGATCTGCGCGCAGATGTCGACGGCGATGATGTCGGCGCCTTCCTGCGCCATCCGGACGGCGTGGGCCCGGCCCTGTCCGCGGGCAGCTCCGGTGATGAATGCGACCTTGCCTTCGAGCCTTCCAGCCATGTCTGGTTCCTTCCGATCGTGGGGGTTGTGGAGTGCAGTGGGTCAGAAGCTGCGGACGTGGACCCGATCGAGCTTCTGGGTGCGGGGACGGGTGACGATGTAGAGGTGGACGTCGGCCACCGCCGACACCTCCTGGCCGCCGAGGTGCCCCTGGGCGTGCTGCATGAGGCCGAGCTCGTTCCAGAGCTGCACGGCCTCCATGGTGCGGTCGGCGTCCCACTCCCAGCCGGTCGACCCGCCGCCGGCACCGACCGCGGTGCCCTGCACGACGGTGGTGACGCGGATGCCGTCGTCGGCGACCTCGGAGGCCAACACCTGGGTGAAGGCTTCGAGGGCGGCCTTGGTGGCGACGTAGACCGACAGCAAGGGGAAGGGCCGCAACGTCGACTCGCTCGACGTGTTGACGATGTCGCCCCCACCCGCGGCCCGCAGCAGCGGGATGGCGGCTCGGGACGTGTAGATCGGGCCGAGCATGTTGGTAGCGGTGGGCTGGAGGATGTCGACGTCGGACAGGTGCTCGACCGGGCACGGGCGGTACACAGCCGCGTTGTTGACCAGGATGTCGACCTTCCCGTGCCGGTCGCCGATCGTCGCGAAGGCGGCGTTGACGCTGGCTGGGTCGCCCACGTCGGTGGCGATGCCCATGGCGTCACCCCCGAGCTCGGCGACGACCCGCTCGAGCCGTTCCGGCTCGCGCGCCAGCAGGCACACCGCGGCACCCTCCTCGGCGAACCGGCTGGCGATGCCGAGGCCGGTGCCGGCGGTGGCACCGGTGACCACCGCCACCTTCCCCTCGAGCTGCCCCATCAGGCGGTCAGCTGCGGGGGAAGTTGAAGACGCGCCGGGCGTTGTCCTCGGCGATCAGCCGAGCCTCGTCGTCCGGGACGTCGAGCATCGCCTCGGCCAGCTTCTTCCGCGAGGCGGGGTAGTTGCTGTCGCTGTGGGGATAGTCGCCCTCGAACATGATGTTGTTGATGCCGATGACGTGGCGCTGGTCGATGCCGGCCTGGTCCGAGATGAAGCACCCGAAGATGTGGTCGCGAAAGAGGTCGGACGGTCGGGCGTCCTGGTTGACGCCGGTGTAGTAGCGGTGGCGCTCCCACACGTAGTCGAGGCGCTCCACGACGTAGGGGATCCAGCCGGTGCCGCCCTCGGAGAGCGCCACCTTCAGCTTCGGGAACTTGTGGAACACCGGCGAGAACACGAGGTCGACGGTGGTGAACTGCGAGTTCATGCCGAACAGGGCGATGGCCACCGCGAAGTTGGCGTCGGGTGCCACGTCGGGCGCGCCGCCGGATCCGAAGTGCAGGCACAGCGGCATCTCGGCGTCCTGGGCTGCGGCGAAGAACCGGTCCCAGTGGTCGGAGTGGAACGACGGCAACCCCAGGCGGTGGGGCGCCTCGGTGAAGGTGATGGCCTTGGCGCCCTTGGCGGCGGTGCGCTGCACCTCGGCCACCGATGCCTCCACGTCCCAGAACGGCACCAGCATCATCGGGATGAAGCGGTCAGGGTAGGCGCCGCACCAGTCGTCGAGCATGTAGTCGTTCCACGCCTGGACGCACGCCAGCGCGAGGTCCTTGTCCTTGGCGTTGAAGAAGGTGCCGCCCGCGAAGCCGGGGAAGGTGGGGAAGCACATCTGGGCGTGGACGCCGTCGAGGTCCATGTCCCGGACCCGGTCGTGGACGTCGTAGCAACCGGGGAGCATCTCGTCGAAGCGCACCGGGTCCATCCCGAAGTCCTTCGGGTCCTTGCCGGCCACGGCGTTGAGCCCGATGTTCGGCATCATGTTGCCCTCGAAGAGCCACATCTGGTGGCCGCTGTCGAGCTCGGTGATCTTCGGGCCCGCTTCCTGGAACTTGGCCGGCAGGCGCTCGGTCCACACGTTCGGGTGTTCGACCACGTGGTCGTCCACGGACACGATCTGCACGTCGTCAGGCAGCACGTGCATCCCCTCTCGTCGCGCAACCGGCCGACCTTCGGCGGTTGGACGTCCGCAGCGTAGCCCAAATGAGGGTACTGTTTGCCGCGAGGCAACGGCTGCTCTCGACGATCGGGGAGGAAACGACGTGGTGCACCAACCGATGAAGGGCGTGAAGGTCGTGGAGGTCGCGCAGTTCACCTTCACCCCGGCCGCCGGCGCGGTCCTGGCCGACTGGGGCGCCGACGTGATCAAGGTGGAGCACGCCGTGAACGGCGACGCCCAACGGGGCCTCACCCTCGGCTTCGGTGGGGCAGCGGAGGACGCGTTCCAGCCGCTCATGGAGCACCCCAACCGCGGCAAGAAGAGCATCGGCCTGGCCCTGGAGAACGAGGCCGGTCGCCAGGTGCTCCTCGAGCTGGTCAAGGACGCCGACGTCTTCGTCACCAACTTCCTGCCCGACGCCCGGCGGCGGTTGAAGATCGAGGTCGAGGACATCCGCGAGGCCAACCCGAACATCATCTACGTGCGGGGCAGCGGCCACGGCCAGCGGGGCCCCGACGCCGAGAAGGGCGGCTACGACAGCTCCGTCTTCTGGTGCCGCACCGGCAGCGCGTGGGCCGCCACCCCGCCCGACAGCCCCCGGGCCATCAACATGCCCGGCGGCGCGTACGGCGACTCGATGGGCGGGATGACGATCGCCGGCGGCATCGCGGCGGCCCTCTTCGCCCGGGAGCGCACCGGCGAGCCCTCGGTGGTCGACGTGTCGCTCATGAGCGTCGGCTCGTGGGCCATGGCCCTCTCCGTGAACATCGCCCTGGTGCTCGGGATGCCGCTCCCCCCTGGGCCCCTCGACGCGGCGCCCTACATGCCGGTGAACCCGATCCTCGGGCAGTTCCGCACCTCGGACGGCCGCTACATCAACTTCACGATGCTGCAGCCGGGTCGCTACTTCGCCGACGTGTGCAAGCACCTCGACATCGAGCACCTGCTCGAGGACGAGCGCTTCACCACGGCCGAGGGCCTCTTCGCCAACGCGGCCGCGGCCGGTGACGTGGTCGCCGAGGCCATCGGCAAGCAGACCTACGCCTACTGGGTGGAGAAGCTGCAGACGCTCGAGGGCCAGTGGGCGCCGGTGCAGGACCCGCTCGAGCTGGCGTCGGACCCGCAGATGGAGGCCAACGGCTACATCCTCCCGGTGATCGACGCCGACGGGGTCGAACGGCAGCTCATCGCCAACCCGGTGCAGTTCGACGAGATGCCGCCCGCGCTCACCCGGGGCCCGCAGTTCGCCGAGCACACCGACGACATCCTCCGCGACCTCGGCAAGACCGAGGACGAGATCATCCAGCTGAAGGTCGACGGCGCCTGCACCTGAGGCTCCGTCGGGCCGAGTGAGGGCGCTTTTCTGCCTCGCTCGGCAATCGCTAGCGATATTGTCTCCGGAGCACTCGCTCGCAGAGGGGGACATCGATGAGCGTGCGACCGTTGACCGGCAAGGTGGCCTACGTCACCGGCGCGTCGCGGGGCGTCGGCCGGACCGCCCGCCCGGTCGCAGTGGTGCTCGCACTGCTGCTCGCCACGGCGGCGTGCGGTAGCCGCCTGTCGCACGACGAGCACCTGTCGATGAACAACGCCGGCCGAGCCGAGGACCATTCGACGGCCGACGACGACACCACCTCCGGCGAGGACACCGCTGACCTCGCCCCCACCGACCCCGACACCGGGATCGCCATCGGTGGCGACGGCACCACCGGCGGGACCAGCACCGGCGGAGGCGCGACGGGCGGCACCGTCACCGGCGGCACCGCGGGCGGACCCACCGCCCCCTCGGGCGGGGCGCCGATCCGCGTCGGCATGATCGGCAACTTCGGTGGCGTGGCGGGCGCTTCGTTCGTGTCGGCCCGGGAGTCGCTGAAGGCGTGGGTCGGCATGATCAACGGCAAGGGCGGCATCAACGGCCACCGGGTGGAGCTGCTCGTGGCTGATGACGGCAACGAGGGCACCCGCGACCTCAGCATCGCCAAGGACTTCATCGAGAACCGCGGCGTGATCGCCCTCGTCAACTACTACGGCGCCGCCGGCGGTCCCGATGCCGTGGCCAACTACGCGCAGTCCAAGGGCGTGCCGATCATCGGTGGCGCGGCCTTCGACAACACCTTCTTCCGCTACCCGATCACCTTCCCGCAGGTCACCGGCCCGGCCAGCTTCAACTACGCGGCGGCCCGGATGATGATCGACAAGGGGATCAAGAAGATCGCCATCGTGTATTGCACCGAGGGCGGCGTGTGCAAGGAGAACGCCGACGCCTTCAAGGCCGCCGCCATCCAGCAGGGCCTCGAGGTGGTCTACGAGGCCGGGGTGTCGCTGGTGCAGCCGGACTTCACCGCCGAATGCGTGGCGGCCCGCGATCGCGGGGCCACCGGGTTCTTCCCCCAGGTCGACGGCGGCTCAGTGAACCGGCTCTCCCGGTCATGCGCCAGGCAGGGCTACAAGCCCGGCTACTTCGTCACCGCCCCCGCCGACGGCCCGGCCGCCGAGCTCGAAGGAGCGTTCACCGCCCTGCGCACCTTCCCGTGGTTCCTCTCCTCCGGTTCCCCCGCCCTCGAGGAGTACGGCGCCGCGATGAAGCGGTTCGCCCCCAAAGTGGTGGGCAACTCCTTCACCACGAGCGGCTGGATGTCGGGGAAGCTCCTCGAGGCCGCCGCCCGCAACGTCTCCGCCCGGCCCACCTCCGCCGAGCTCCTCGACGGGCTCTACGCACTGCAGGACGAGACCTTCGGCGGCATCTCGTCGGCCATCTCGTTCCGTCGCGGCCAGACGGCTCCGGATGCCAACTGCGCCTTCTACGTGGAGGTGCGGGGCGGCAAGTGGGTGGCGCCGAACGGGGCCGAGCTGGTGGCCTGCCGGTGACCCGACGCCGCCGGATCCAGCTGGCCTGCGTGGCGGTGGTGCTCGCCGCCATCCCCGTGGCCGCTCCCTCGGCGGGTGCGCAGGACGAGGTCTGCTCCACCTACTCCGCGGTCGCGGCCGCCGACGGCGTGCGGGTGGCCTACGACAGCCCGGGGTTCCTCGTGATCGAGCACGTCGACCTCGGCGCGCCGGTGGCGCAGGTCGCGGTCGACGCCTTCGGCACGAGCACCAGCTACGCCGCCTATCCCGACCCGAGCGACGAGATCCTCTCGCTCCTCCCGGTGGTCGGCATCTCCCGGGACATCTACCCGCTGGTGATCGACAGCCAGTATCCGTCCCGCCCCGAGGGCCGCATCTCCACCCCGCTGTTCAACCTGGCCACCAACACCGCCGCCCACTACGCCCGGTCGGTGGCCGACAGCGGCGTCGGCATCCCCGGGCT
Source organism: Actinomycetota bacterium (assembly GCA_030852625.1). Lineage (GTDB taxonomy): Bacteria > Actinomycetota > Acidimicrobiia > Acidimicrobiales > VFJN01 > VFJN01. The sequence goes on along the minus strand of JALYWQ010000466.1, from coordinate 3,897 downwards.
CCTCTCGGCCGGCCTGATCCGGGCCACCGCAGGGGCCGACTGCTCCGACACGGGGATCGTGACCGCCCGGGCCGAGAGCCTGGTCGACGGGATCGCGCTGACGGGCGACGTCTCGCTGGGCCGGGTCCGCACCGTCGCCCAGGTCGAGGTGGGCGCCGACGGCCAGTCGAGGGTCACCTCCGACATCGAGCTGAGCCTCCTCACGATCGCCGGGCTCAAGGTGGAGCTGTCCACCGCCGGGCTCGAGACCGGTAGCGCCATCCCGATCCCCGACCTCGGCCTCAACCAGCTGCTCGGCGGCGCGGGGGTCACCCTCACCTACCTGGCCGCCGAGCCCCAGCCCGACGGCAAGGGCGTCACTGCGCCGGCGGTGCGGCTGACGCTGGTGCAGGACCTGAGCGGCGGCGGGTCACCCACCGAGATCTCGATCACCCTCGGTCGGGCGTTCGCGTCGGCCGACGGTGCGGGCGCCGAGCCCGACACCTCGACGGACATCGACACAACACCGCTGTCCGACGGCGTCGACATCGGCGCCATCGGCCCGTCCGACGGCGCCTTCCCCGAGGTCGGAGCACCCGAGCTCCCTCGCATGGGATCCAACCGGGATGACGTACGCGGGGCCGTTCCCCTGAGCACGTCGGGGCCCTTCTCGGCATCGGCCCTCTACGCGGTGCTGGTGGTGGGGGCGGGGGTCGTCCTGTCGAGTGGTCTGCTGTTCAAGACGTTGGGGGTGAAGGTCGGATGGAGATGAAGGTGCTGATCCGTGGGCTGTGGGACCGGCTCGGCGGCTGGCTGCTGATCGCGCTGGGCGCACTGGCGCTGCTGCTCGGCTGGTTCGGCGTGGCCGACACCGCGCTGACCTCGGAGCAGATGCCCTACATCGTGTCGGGCGGGCTGTTCGGCCTGGCGCTCATCGGCACGGGAGCCACCCTCCTCATCTCCAGCGACCTGCGCGACGAATGGCGGAAGCTCGACGACATCGAGGCCGCCATCCGCCAGCTCGACGGTCCGCTGCCCGACGGGTCGCCCGACGGGTCGTCCCGCCGTCGGCGCCAGCCGCTCCACGCCGAGCAGCCGTGACCGAACGGTCCTCGCCGCGGGCCCTGCCGCCGTGGCGGCTGTCGGAGATGCTCGTGCTCTACGGCTTCACGGTCGCGAGCGTGGTGGTGATGCTCGTGGGCTGGTGGGGGGTCAGCGGCACCGCTCGCCTGTCGCACCAGGTGCCGTGGATCTGCGTCGCGGTCGGCGGGCTCATCCTGCTCGGCACCGGCAACAGCTTCTGGCTCCTCATCGGACGGCGGGCGGTGGCCGACCGCCGCCGTGAGCTGCTGGCCGCGTTCGCTCCATTCGCCGCCGACACCGGGACCGCGACGGAGGTCCACCTCCGCAACGGAGCGGCACCGAAGCCGGTGGCCGCCACCGGCATGGGCCACTACCACCGGCCCACGTGCCAGCTCGTGCAGGGCAAGGCCACCCGGGCCGCCACCGTGGCCGCCCACGCCAAGGCCGGCCGCCGACCGTGCGGGATGTGCGAGCCGTGAGCGAGTTCATGCCGTTCATCGTGATCGGCCTGGTGAACGGGTCGGTGTACAGCCTGGCCGCCCTCGGCCTCGTGCTCACCTACAAGACCTCCGGCATCTTCAACTTCGCCCACGGCTCCGTGGCCGCGGCGGTGGCCTACGCCTTCTACGAGCTGCGCGACCGCAACGACGTGCCGTGGCCCATCGCCCTCGTGATCTGCGTGTTCGTCGTCGGCCCCCTCATCGGCCTGGTGCTCGAACGGCTGGCGGCCCTGCTGTCTGGCGCGGCGGTGGCCACCAAGATCGTCGCCACCCTCGGCGTGCTGGTGATCATCCAGCAGGCCGCCGTCATCCGCTACGGCGCCGAGATCCGCACCTTCGAGCAGTTCCTCCCCACCGACACCGTCCGCATCTTCGACGTCAACGTGGAGCACGGGCAGCTCATCGTGGTGGCCATCGCCCTCGCCGCTGCGGTGGGGCTGTCGATCTTCTTCAAGCGCACCCGACTGGGCCGCTCGATGCAGGCGGTGGTGGACGACCCCGACCTGCTCGGCCTCACCGGCACCAGCCCCACCAAGGTCCGCCGCTGGGCCTGGTGCATCGGCGCGAGCTTCGCCGGCGTGTCGGGCGTGCTCATCGCCCCCACCATCGGGCTCGACACCACCATCCTCACCCTGCTCGTGGTGCAGGCCTTCGGCGCCGCCGCCCTCGGCTTGTTCACCAGCCTCCCCCGTACCTACCTCGGGGGCCTGGCCATCGGCGTGGCGTCGGCGCTGTCCACCAAGTACGTCGGCGACGTCGAGTGGCTCGGTGGCCTGCCCCCGAGCCTGCCCTTCATCGTGCTGTTCGCGGTGCTCCTCCTGGCCCCGAAGGCCCGGCTCACCCAGATCGCGCGGGAGCGGCCTCGCCGACCCACCGAGGGTCGCACCCTCCCGGCCATCGTCACCCGGAGCGGGCTCGGCGTCGTGGCCGTGGCTGCGCTGCTCGTCCCGGTGGTCACCGGCACGCGGGTCCTCGCCTTCTCGGCCGGCATGGCCTACGTGATCATCTTCCTGTCGCTGGCCCTCCTCGAGCGCACCTCCGGCCAGCTCTCCCTCGCTCACCTCGGCTTCGCCGCCGTCGGCGCCTCCACGTTCTCCCACCTGGCCCACGGCGCCGGCCTCCCGTGGGTGGTGGCGGTGCTGCTGGCTGCCCTCCTCACGGTGCCGGTCGGCGCCCTCGTGGCCATCCCGGCCCTGCGCCTCTCGGGCATCTACCTGGCCCTCGCCACCTTCGGCTTCGGCCTGGTGCTGGAGCGGCTGTTCTTCGGCCGGGCCTTCATGTTCGGCGGCGGCGAGGCCGTGCCCACGCCCCGCCCGAGCTTCGCCCGATCCGACGACGCCTACTACTACGTGCTCCTCGCCTTCGTGGTCGCCGTCCTCGCCCTCGTGACGGCGGTGCACCGCTCCCGGCTGGGCCGGCTGCTGCGGAGCATGGCCGACTCCCCCATCGCCCTGACCACCTACGGCGTGAACATCACGGTGGTGAAGCTGGCGGTGTTCTGCATCTCGGCGTTCCTCGCCGGCCTCGGCGGCGCCCTCTACGGGCCGGTGGTGGGCACCGCGGCGCCGTCGCACTTCAACGTGTTCTCGTCGCTCATGCTCGTGGTGGTGCTGGCCCTCCAGGGCCCGGTCGGCGAGCACCGGGCCGCCATTGGCGCCGCGCTCGTGCTCATCGTGCTGCCGGCCTACGTCACCAACGAGTCGCACAACCAGTGGTTCCCGGTGGCCTTCGGGTCGGTGGCCATCCTGGTGGCGCTGCTCGACGCCCGGGAGGACGGCCAGTCGGTGTTCCCGAAGGCGCGGGAGCGGGCCCTGCGTCGGGCCGAGCGGACGCCGGTGCAGGAGCGGTTGGCCACGGCCCGGGCCGAGCTGGCGGAGGCCGGCCGATGAGCGACGTCACCGCCGAGCTGCCCACGGCGCGGGGCGAGGGCCTGGTCGTCCGCGACCTCTCCGTGCGCTTCGGAGGACTGCTCGCCGTCGGCGGCGTGTCGTTCGAGGTGCCCACCGGCCGACTCACCGGGCTCATCGGTCCGAACGGCGCCGGAAAGACCACCACCTTCAACGCGTGCAGCGGGCTCAACTCCCCCAGCGGCGGAACCGTCGAGCTGTTCGGCCGCGACATCTCCCACCTCAGCCCGTCGAGTCGGGCCCGGCTCGGGATGGGTCGCACGTTCCAGCGCATGGAGCTGTTCGACCGCCTCTCGGTGGCCGAGAACGTGGCCATGGGTCGGGAGGCGCAGTTCGTGGGGGGTCGCATGCTCGGCTCGCTGTTCAGCACCCGGCAGGAGAAGGCCGTCGTCCAGGAGGCGGCCGACGCCGCTCTCGAGCAGTGCGGC
>JALYWQ010000499.1 GCA_030852625.1 Actinomycetota bacterium | reverse complement strand
GCTCGGGGGTGGATCGCTCCGCCGGCTCTTCGGGCGGGAGGGTCGGCTCGGGCGGCGGCGCCACGGACTGGTTGGGACGCAGCACCCATTGACGATCCGGCGCGATCGGGCGTTCGCCCTCGCGCTGGCCGCCCGTGTCGTCGTCGTCGTTCGAGCTCATGCCGTCCTCACTGATGTGCGACCGGGATCGGCCGTACCGCCGGGCCACCACGCTACAGCGGGACCGGTGGCGCGAAGCTGCCCCCTCGCTTCCGGCGAAGGCGTACCGTGCGCCAGCCAGGCGAGGAGGACGGCATGGAACGCGATCCCGAACGACGCCGGATCGGGCTCGAGGTGATGAGCCAGGTCTACGGGTGGGAGATGACCGACGGCGACGGTGACTTCTTCGCCATGACCGCGGACCACCTCTTCGCCGAGGTGTGGACCAGGCCGGGGCTGTCGTTCCGCGACCGGCGGCTCGTGCTGATCGGTCTGCTCGTGGGGCGAGGCCTGCACGATGTCGTCGGCCTGCAGGTCGAGGCCGCGCTCGGCAACGAGGAGCTGAGCGACGACGAGCTGCGGGAGATCGTCATCCTGCTCACCCACTACGCAGGCTGGCCCGACGGAGCGAAGCTCAACACGCAGGTGGAGACCCTCATCGCCAAGCGGGCCAAGGCCTCGCGCAAGGAGTCGGTCGGCGAGGGGTGACCCTCGACGCAACGAGGGAGCTGGACTACTGTCCAGACACATGTCCAGCTCGTCGGCACTCGACACCGCGGATCCCCGCCGGCGCGACCTCGGGAGCCGGCAGGCCGACCGGGTCGACGCGCTGGTGGCGGCCACCGTGGAGGAGCTGCGAGCCAACGGCTACGACGGCCTCACCGTGCGCAACGCCGCCCGCCGCGCGGGGGTGGCGCCGGCCACCGCCTACACGTACTTCGGATCGAAGGACCACCTCGTCGCCGAGGTGTTCATGCGCCGGCTCGATGGTTGGGCCGCCCCGAGCCTGGGCACCGACGCCAGCGCGGCGGACCGGGTCGTCACCGTGCTGCGCGACCTGGCGGTGCTGGTGGCCGCCGAGCCGGAGCTGGCCGCCGCCTCCACCACCGCCATCCTCGCCGGCGACCCCGACGTGCAGCGGCTCCGCGACCGCATCGGCGCGGCCTTCAACGACCGCCTGCGGGCCGCCCTCGGCGATGGTGCCGACCCGGCCGTGCTCCGGGCGCTGAACCTGGCTCTGGCCGGCGCGCTGCTCCAAGCCGGGATGGGCTACTTCGGCTACACCGAGCTGGCCGACCGCATGACCGAGGTCGTCGGCCTCCTGCTGGGGCCGTCGTGACCGCAACCGGCCTGACCTACAGCCCCTATGCCTACGAGATCCACGAGGATCCGTACCCGACCTACGCCCGGCTGCGCGACGAGGCGCCCGTGTACCGAAGCGAGGACGGCGGCTTCTACGCGTTGTCCCGCCACGCCGACGTGGTCGAGGGCTTCCGGGACAACAAGCGCTACTCGTCGGCCCACGGCGTGTCGCTCGATCCCGCCGCGTCGGGGCCGAACGCCCATCGCACGATGTCGTTCCTGGCCATGGACCCACCGATGCACGGCCGGATGCGGAGCCTCGTGTCGCGCGGGTTCACGCCCCGTCGGGTGCTCGACCTCGAGCCGCGGATCCGGGAGCTGAGCCGCCGGTACCTCGACGATGCCGTGGAGCGGGGCCAGTTCGACTTCATCACCGATGTCGCCGGCCGGCTCCCGATGGACGTGATCTCCGAGCTGCTCGGCGTGCCCGAAGCCGACCGGGCCGAGGTGCGCCGGCTCTCCGATCTGCTCGTGCACCGCGACGAGGGCGTGCACGACGTGCCGGCCGCGGGTGTGGAGGCCGCCTTCAGCCTGGTTGGCTACTACGCCGACCTGCTCGCCGATCGCCGGGCCCGACCCACCGACGACCTGACGACGGCCCTGCTCCAGGCCGAGCTCGACGGCGACCGCCTCACCGAGGACGAGATCATCGGCTTCCTCTTCCTCATGGTCGTGGCCGGCAACGAGACCACCACGAAGCTGCTCGGCAACGCCTTCTACTGGGCGTGGCGCAACCGCGACGAGCGGGCCAAGGTCCTCGCCGACCCTGGGCTGGTGCCGTCCTGGGTGGAGGAGACGCTGCGCTACGACACGAGTTCGCAGATGCTCGCCCGGACCGCCACCGAGGACGTCGAGCTGCACGGCACGCTGATCTCGGCCGGGGCCCGCGTGCTGCTGCTCGTCGGTGCCGCCAACCGGGACGAGCGGGCCTTCGACCGGCCCGACCGCTACGACCTCGACCGGCCCGTCCCGCAACTGCAGCTGGCCAGCTTCGGGTTCGGTCGCCACTTCTGCCTCGGCGCCTCGCTGGCCCGGCTCGAGGCGCGCGTCGCGCTCGAGGAGTTGGTGGCGCGGGTCGACGACTACGACATCGACGCCGATCGGACCCGCCGGGTGCACTCGGTGAACGTCCGGGGCTTCGCCAGCCTGCCCACCGTGGTCCGACCGCGATCCACGGCTCCCACCACCACCCCCGGAGGAACGGCATGACCGCCACCGACACCGACCTGCGCCAGCCGCCCCGCGTCTCCGGCGACGACGGCGGCACCGGCCACCTCGAGGAGCTCCGAGCCGATCCCATCGGGCTGATGGAGCGGGTGCGAGCCGAGTGCGGCGACGTCGGGATCTTCCGCTTGGCCGACAAGGACGTGGTGCTCCTCACCGGTCCCGAGGCCAACGAGGTGTTCTTCCGGGCGCCGGAGGAGGACCTCGACCAGGCCGAGGCCTACCCCTTCATGACCCCCATCTTCGGCGAAGGCGTGGTGTTCGACGCCTCGCCCGAGGAGCGTCGGCAGGCCCTCCACAACCAGGCCCTGCGCGACAAGTTCATGCGGGGCCACGCCGCCACCATCGCCCACGAGGTGGAGCGCATGCTGGCCCGGACACCCGAGGGCGACGCCGGCTGGGAGATCGACCTCCTCGACTGGTTCGCCGAGCTCACGATCTACACCTCGTCGGCCTGCCTCATCGGGTCGCGCTTCAGGGAGCAGCTCGACGGACGGTTCGCGGCGCTCTACCACGACCTCGAGCAGGGCACCGATGCCATCGCCTTCGTGGACCCCTACGCCGACATCGAGAGCTTCCGTCGGCGCGACGAAGCCCGCCGCGGTCTGGTCGCGCTGGTGCAGGCGATCATGGACACCCGGGCCGCGGAGGTCGAGCCGCCGGCCAAGGAGGACCGCGACCTCCTCGACGTGCTCATGTCGATCAAGGCCGAGGACGGGTCGCCCCACTTCAGCGTCGACATCATCACCGGGATGTTCATCTCGATGATGTTCGCCGGGCACCACACCACCTCGGGCACCGCGGCGTGGACCCTCATCGAGCTGCTCCGCCACCCCGACTACCTGGCCGAGGTGGTGGCCGAGCTCGATGCCCTCAACGCCGACGGCCAGGAGCTCAGCTACCAGGCCCTGCGCGAGATGCCGAAGCTGGAGGCCGCCGTGAAGGAGGCCCTCCGCCTCCACCCGCCGCTGATCCTGCTCCTGCGGATGGCCAAGGTCGACATGGAGGTGGAGGGCTACCGGATCCCCGCCGGCGCCCTCGTGGGCGCGTCGCCGTCGGTGTCCAACCGGCTGCCCGAGGCCTTCGACGACGCCGAGCACTTCGACCCCACCCGCTACCTGGAGCCGCGCGAGGACGACGCCGCCAACCCCTGGAGCTGGATCCCCTTCGGTGCCGGGCGCCACCGGTGCGTGGGCGCGGCCTTCGCGATGATGCAGCTGAAGGCCATCTTCTCCGTGCTCCTCCGGGGCCACGAGTTCGAGCTCACCCAACCGGGTGACACCTATCGCAACGACCACTCGAAGATGGTCGTGCAGCTGGCCCAGCCCTGCGGTGCCCGCATCCGTCCTCGAGCGACGGTGGCTTCGTGACCTGGCGGATCGTGGTCGACCGCGACCTCTGCCAGGGTCACGGTGTCTGCGAGAGCGAGGCCCCCGAGGTGTTCTCGGTGTCCAAGGCCGGCGAGCTCACCGTGCTGGCGGAGACGCCCCCCGACACCCAGCGCAAGGCGGTCGACGCCGCCGTGAAGTACTGCCCCACCCATGCACTGTCGATCGTTGAGGAGACCTGATGCCCGCGTACCCGCGTGACGAGATGGAGGAGATGGTCGAGCGGTGGCTCCAGTGCAACCGCGACTGCGAGGACGCCGGCGACTGGACGGCGCTCGCCGACATGTACGCCGAGGACGCCACCTACGGCTGGAACTACGGGCCGAAGGTCGACTTCATGACGGTGGGCCGCGAGCAGATCCGCGAGATCGCGGTGGGGCTCGAGATGGGTGGGCTCGACGGGTGGGTGTACCCGTACCAGGAGATCCTCATCGACGAGAAGAAGGGCCAGGTCGTCGGGTTCTGGAAGCAGATCGCCACCGCCACCCGCGCCGACGGCTCCAACTACGAGGTGGCCGGCATCGGCGGCTCGTGGTTCGGCTACGGCGGCGACTTCCAGTGGCGCTTCCAGCGGGACTGGTTCGACTACGGCAACGCGGCGGCCTGCTTCCTCGAGATGATGAGCGACGGCACCCTCTCCGAGGGGATGACGGCGCGGATGCACCGTTCCCTCGGCGGTGACCAGCCGGGCCACTACCCGCTGGGCGGCGCCCCCGCCCCCCTTTGGCCTGCCAGGTGACGGACCCGCGCGTCGGGTTCATCGGGCTCGGCCAGATCGGCGCGCCGATCGCCACCCGGCTCTGCGAGTGGCGGGGCGGCCTGATCGTGTTCGACGTGGCCCATGACGCCATGGCCCCGTTCGCCGAGCGGGGCGCCACCCTCGCCGCCGACGTGGCCGAGGTCGGCGCCACGGCGGACGTCATCGAGGTGATGGTGCGGGACGACCAGCAGGTGCGGGACGTCGTCGAGGCGCTGCTCCCGGCGACCGAGCCCGGCGCCGTGATCGCCGTGCACTCGACGATCCGTCCTACGACGGCGGAGGAGCTGGCGGCGGTCTGCGCTGCCCACCAGGTGCGCTTCCTCGACGTGCCCGTGAGCGGCGGGTTCGTGGGCGCCATCGAGGGCACGCTGGCCGCCATGGTCGGTGGGCCACGCGACGCCTACGAGCTCGTCAAGGAGCCGTTCTCGTGCTGGGCCACCCTCACCGTGCACACCGGCGATGCCGGGAGCGCCACCCGCATGAAGCTGGCCCGCAACATGGCGCAGTTCGCGGCCTACGCGGCCGCCCTCGAGGCCATGCGCCTGGCGGAGGCGGCGGGGGTGGACGTCCGCCAGCTGGCACGGGTGGTCCGCCACGGCGACGGCGTCACCGGCGGGCCCTGCTCGATCATGGTCCGCGACACCGCCGCGCCCCTGGCCCCGGACGACCCGTTCCTCCCGATCTTCCGCCACACCCGGGACCTCGGGGAGAAGGACCTCGCGCTGGCCCTCGAGCTGGCCGAGGCCCTCGGGACCGACGTGCCGTTCGGTCGTCTCACCCTCGAGGAGCTGGGCCGCAACCTCGGTCTGCCCACGGAGGGCTGAACGGCCTCGAACCGGGCCGGCTGGTTCGAGGCCGGCGCCGCGGGCTGCCAACATGGACGGTCCCATGGCCCGCTCCGTCCGCCTCCGCCGCTGGCAGAAGGAAGCCCTCGACAAGCTGGAGGCCCACCGGGGCCCCGACTTCCTCGCGGTGGCCACGCCGGGGGCCGGGAAGACCACCTTCGCCCTCACCGCCGCGGTGCAGCACCTGGCCGCCAACCCGAGCCACCGGGTCGTGGTGGTGGCCCCGACCAGCCACCTGAAGCTCCAGTGGTCGCGGGCGGCGGCGGTGTTCGGCCTGCACCTCGAGCCGACCTGGAGCTCGGCGGCCAACCGGCTCCCGGCCGACATGCACGGGATCGTCGTCACCTACCAGCAGGTGGCCGCCAACCCGGGGGCGCTGCGGCACCACGCGGAGCGGTGCATGGTGATCCTCGACGAGCTCCACCACGCGGGCGACGAGCGGGCCTGGGGGGCGTCGATCCGGGCGGCGTTCGAACCGTCGCCCCGCCGGCTGGCCCTGTCCGGCACACCGTTCCGGAGCGACACCCACGCCATCCCGTTCGTCACCTACCACCTCGACGAGGCCTGGCCCGACTACGAGTACGGCTACGAGCAGGCCCTGCAGGACCGTCGCGTCGTTCGGCCGGTGTGGTTCCCCCGCATCAACGGCTTCATGGAGTGGACGGCGCCCGACGGGGTGACCATGGCGGCGGGGTTCGAGGACGACCTCGACCGGCAGGGCTCGGCCCAGCGCCTCCGCACCGCCCTCAGCCTCGAAGGCGAGTGGCTGCCCACCGTGCTGGCCCAGGCCCACGAACGGCTGACGGCGTTGCGACGGGTACAACCGGACGCCGCCGGCCTGGTGATCGCGGCCGACCAGGACCACGCCCGGGGGATCGCCCGCCTCCTGCACCAACGCCACCGGGCCTCGGCGGTGGTGGCCACGTCGGACGACCCGTCGGCATCGAGCCGCATCGCCCGGTTCGCCGAGAGCCGGGACCCGTGGATCGTCGCCGTGCGGATGGTGTCGGAGGGCGTCGACATCCCCCGCCTCCGGCTGGGCGTGTTCGCCACCACGACCACCACCGAGCTGTTCTTCCGCCAGGCCGTCGGCCGGTTCGTGCGCCACACCGGCGGCCGGGCCGCAGGCGAGCGGGCCTGGCTGTTCATCCCCGACGACCCCCGCCTCCGCACCTGGGCCGCGAGCATCGCCGAGGCCCGCCGCCACTCCCTCAAGCGCAACCAGCGCGCCGAGGACGACGGGCCGGAGCTGGCGGAGGACGAAGCGGCCTTCGACGAGGTCGAGGCGGTGCCCGACGAGCAGCTCTCGCTCTTCTCGGTGCTCTCGGCCCAGGTGGTGGCCGGCGCCGAGGTCACCGCGTCGGTGTTCGACGACGGTCTGGACGACGACGACGTCGACGCCGACCTCGACGACGGCAGCGTGCCGATCGACCTGCCCCCGCCGCCCCCGCCGGGCTCGGGCCGGTTCAGCCTCGCCCTCCCCGAGGACCTCGGCGGCCGGTCGCTGGCCGAGGTGAAGAAGGAGCTCCGGGACGCCAACGCCGACCTGGCCCTCCACCTCGTGCGCTACACGGCCCTCAGCCACCGCGAGGTGAACGGCCGGCTCAACCGCCTGGCCGGCATCGAGCGCATCGACCAGGCCACGCTCGACCAGCTCCGTCGCCGGGCCGACCAGGCCGAACGCTGGATCGCCGGTCTCTGA
>JALYWQ010000399.1 GCA_030852625.1 Actinomycetota bacterium | reverse complement strand
TCCTCGGCGAGGAGCAGCTCGGGCGGGCAGGTGGCGGCCAGCTCCACGAGCTCGTGGTCGAGGAACGGCACCCTGGCCTCGAGGCTCCACGCCATCGTCATGTTGTCGACCCGCTTCACGGGGTCGTCGGGCATGAGCCGTTCGATGTCCATCCGGCGGATGGCATCGAGCGACGTCGCTGCGCCCGGACGGGCGACCTCCTCCTCGACGAAGGCTGCACTCGGGTCGTCCCGTAGCTCGGCCCGGAAGCGCGGGCCCAGTGCCGCGAGCACGTCGGCGTGCTGACGATCGGGGAACGTGGCGTTGAATACCGCCGCGGCCCGGTCGCGCGGCACCTCCGCGAAGGGCTGGTGCCACCAGTAGCCGGCGAACACCTCGTCGGCGCCTTGGCCGGACTGCACGACCTTCACGTGCTCGGCCACCTCGCGTGACAGCAGGTAGAAGGCCACCGCGTCGTGGCTGGCCATCGGTTCCGACATCGCACCCACCGCCCCGAGCAGGGCGTCGGCCACGTCACCGTCGGGCACCCGCAACCGGTGGTGCTCGGTGCCGTACCGCTCGGCCACCAGGTCGGACCACCGGAACTCGTCGCCCTCCTCACCTCCGCCGTGGTCGAAGCCGATCGAGAAGGTCTGGAGCCCCGGTTGGCCGGCCTCGGCGAGGAGGGCCACGATGAGGCTCGAGTCGAGCCCGCCCGAGAGCAACACCCCCACGGGGACGTCGGCGACGAGACGGCGGCGCACCGCGGTGCGGAGGGCCTCGGCGACGGCGTCCTCCCACTCGGTGGCCGAGCGCGCTCCATCGCGCTCGTAGGCCGGCTCCCAGTAGCGACGGCTCCGTCGGCCGCCGTCCGGGTCGACGACGAGCACCGTGGCCGGCGGCAGCTTCGAGACGCCTCGGAGCAACGAGCGCGGCGCGGGCACGATGCCGTGCAGCGTCAGGTGCTGGTGCAGCGCCGCCACGTCGACGTCGGTGTCGATCCCTCCACCTGCGAGCAGGGACGGGAGCGACGACGCGAACCGGAGGCGACCGTCCAGCTCGGCCAGGTAGAGCGGCTTGATGCCCAGGCGGTCGCGGGCGAGGACGGCCCGGCCGCTCTCGCGCTCGACCACGCAACAGGCGAACATGCCAACGAGGTGGTCGACGAAGTGCTCGCCCCAGTGGTGGTAGGCCTTCAGCACCACCTCGGTGTCGCCCGAGGAGAAGAACCGGTAGCCGGCCCCCTCCAGCTCGCGCCGCAGCTCGCGGTGGTTGTAGATGCAGCCGTTGAACGCCAGCACCAGCCCCAGCTCGGCGTCGACCATCGGCTGCGCGGCTCGGTCGGAGAGATCGATGATGCTCAGCCGTCGGTGGCCCACCGCGGCACGGTCGTCGGCCCACAACCCGGAACCGTCGGGACCGCGAGGTCGGAGGAGGTCGTTCATACGGGCGACGGCGGCCACGTCGGCCGCTCGCCCGTCGAGGGTCAGTTCACCGGCAAATCCGCACACGCCGCGTTCTGTACCCAGCCACCGGCGTCGCTGACCCCCAGCCCGGCGGAATCGTGGGTGCGGTGGGCGTCGGCGGCGGCGATCAACCAGGTGAACAGCGAACGATGCGGCTCGCGCTCGGCGAGGAGCTCGGGATGCCACTGCACGGCGAGGACCTGACGATCCCCGGTGGATTCGACGGCCTCGATCGTGCCGTCGGTGGCGGTGGCCACGACCTGGAGGCCTGCGCCGACCCGGTCGACGGCCTGGTGGTGCAGCGAGTTCACGCCCACCCGACGGTGACCCAGCACGGCGTGGAGCCGGCTCACCGGCGTGACGTCGACCTCGTGGACGTACTCGCGGTCGCGCTCCCGGTCGCGGTGCACCACGTCGGTGTGATCGGGGAGGTGCTGCACCAACGTCCCACCGGCCGCCACGTTGATCAGCTGGGAGCCGCGGCAGATGCCGAGGACCGGCAGGTCGGTGGCCGAGAGCAGGGCCAGCTCCCAGGCGTCGCGGCGGGGGTCGACGCCGTACACCTCGGGGTGGGCTTCTGCGCCGTAGCGGGTCGGGTCGACGTCGCCGCCGCCCGTGAGCAGGAGCCCGTGGCACCCGGCCAGGGCCTCGGCGGCCAGGTCGGGCGTGAGGATCGGGAGCACCACCGGAAGCCCGCCGGCTTCGAGGACGGCGTCGACGTACTCACGGCCCACCACCTCGGCATGGGGACCGGTGGCGGGGGCGCAGCTCGTGACGGCGATCCGGGGACGTAGCACTCCTCAATCCTACTGACGGGTCCAGCGACGGAAGCGGCCGGAGTTTGAAGATCGCGTGACGGGGCAGACGTGCACCACCATGACGAACCTGACCATCGGGGTCGAAGAGGAGCTCCACGTCGTCGAGCTGGCGACCGGGCTCCTCGTCCCCCGGGCCCACGAGGTCATCGACGCCGCCCGACCCCTCCTAGGGGATCGGGTCACGCCCGAGCTCAACCTCTGCCAGATCGAGGTCGTCAGCCCAGTGTGCCGTTCGCTCGACGAGCTCACCGGTCACCTGGTCGACGCACGAGTGGCACTGCTCGAGGCCGCCGAGCCGCTCGGGCTGGGGGTCATCGCTGGCGGCACGCACCCCACAGGACGCTGGCAGGACCAGCGGGTCGACCGCACGAGCCCGCGCTTCCGGGCTCTGGAGGACACCTACCAGGAGCTGGCCCGCCAGCAGATCATCTGCGGGTGCCACGTCCACGTCGGCGTGGAGCCTGAGCAACGAGCCCGGGTGCTCACCCACCTGCGACCCTGGCTGCCGGTGCTGCTAGCCCTCAGCGCGAGCTCGCCGCGGTGGCAGGGCCACGACA
>JALYWQ010000148.1 GCA_030852625.1 Actinomycetota bacterium | reverse complement strand
CGGTCGACCCGATCTCGCTGTCGGTCCTGCGCCCGCCCGGCGAGTGCGGCGTCGACATCGCGCTCGGCGAGGGGCAGCCGCTGGGCAACCGCCTTGACTTCGGAGGCCCATCCTTCGGGTTCTTCGCGGCGACCGACGAGCACATCCGCCGCATGCCCGGGCGCATCGCGGGCGAGACGACCGACGTCGACGGCCGGCGCGGGTTCGTGCTGACGCTGCAGACCCGCGAGCAGCACATCCGGCGCGAGAAGGCGACGTCGAACATCTGCACCGCCCAGGTGCTCCTGGCGGTGATGGCCTCGATGTACGCGGTGTACCACGGCCCCGAAGGCCTGCGAGCCATCGCCGAGCGCACCAACCGCCAGGCCGTCCGGCTGGCCGCCGCCATCCGCGCCGCCGGCGGCGAGCTGGTGCACGACGCCTTCTTCGACACCGTCGCCGTCCGGGTCCCCGGACGGGCCGACGCCGTGATCGCCGCGGCCCTCGCCGAGGGGATCAACCTGCGCCGCATCGACGCCGACACCGTCGGTGTCTCCGTGGACGAGACCACCGACGACGACGTCCTGACCCGGGCCGCTCGGGCCTTCGGTGCGACGGTGCCCGACGCTGCACCGTCGGCCGTTCCGACCTCCCTGGCCCGCACCTCCGAGTACCTCACCCACCCGGTGTTCTCGGCCCATCGGAGCGAGACGGAGATGCTCCGGTACCTCCGCTCGCTGGCCGACAAGGACATCGCCCTCGACCGGTCGATGATCCCGCTCGGCAGCTGCACGATGAAGCTCAACGCCACCACGGAGATGGCTGCCGTCACCTGGCCCGAGTTCGGCGCCCTCCACCCGTTCGTGCCGGTCGACCAAGCCGAGGGGTACCGCGAGCTCATCACCACCCTCGAGGCGTGGCTGGCCGAGGTCACCGGCTACGACGCGGTGTCCATCCAGCCCAACGCAGGCTCCCAGGGCGAACTGGCCGGCCTCCTCGCCATCCGCGGCTACCACCGGTCCCGCGGCGACGAAGGCCGCAACGTGTGCCTCATCCCGTCGTCAGCCCACGGCACCAACGCCGCGTCTGCCGTGATGGCGGGCATGCGGGTCGTGGTCGTTGCTTGCGACGACGACGGCAACGTCGACCTCGCCGACCTCCGGGCCAAGGCCGACGCCCACGCGCAGGACCTCGCCGCGCTGATGGTCACCTACCCGTCCACCCACGGCGTGTTCGAGG
Source organism: Actinomycetota bacterium (assembly GCA_030852625.1). GTDB lineage: Bacteria > Actinomycetota > Acidimicrobiia > Acidimicrobiales > VFJN01 > VFJN01. The sequence goes on along the minus strand of JALYWQ010000148.1, from coordinate 2,482 downwards.
AGCACATCACCGAGGTGTGCGACGTGATCCACGAGCACGGCGGCCAGGTCTACGTCGACGGCGCCAACCTCAACGCCCTCGTCGGCATCGCCCGTCCTGGCTGGTTCGGCGGCGACGTGAGCCACCTCAACCTGCACAAGACGTTCTGCATCCCCCACGGCGGGGGCGGTCCTGGGGTCGGTCCGGTGGCGGCCCGCGCCCACCTGGCGCCGTTCCTCCCCAACCACCCCCTCCTCGAGGAGGCTGGCCCCGCCACCGGGCCCGGCCCGATCTCCGGGGCGCCGTTCGGCTCGGCTTCGATCCTCCCTATCTCGTGGGCCTACGTCGCCCTCATGGGGCCCGACGGGCTCCGGGCCGCCACCGAGACCGCCATCCTCTCGGCCAACTACATCGCAGCCCGCCTCGGCGACGCCTACCCCGTGCTCTACACGGGCGGCACCCACGGGCGGGTGGCCCACGAGTGCATCCTCGACCTTCGTGAGATCACGAAGGCCAGCGGCGTCACGGTCGACGACGTGGCCAAGCGGCTCATCGACTACGGCTTCCACGCCCCCACCATGAGCTTCCCGGTGGCCGGCACCCTCATGGTGGAGCCGACCGAGTCGGAGAGCCTGGCCGAGCTCGACCGCTTCTGCGACGCCATGCTCGCCATCCGCGCCGAGATCGCCGCCATCGAAGCCGGCGAGGTTCCGCACGCCGACAGCGCGCTCGCCCATGCCCCCCACACTGCAGCCGACCTCCTGGTGGCCGACTGGGACCGGCCCTACACCCGCGAGGAGGCCGCCTACCCGGTGGCGTCACTGCGGGAGGGCAAGTACTGGCCGCCCGTCAGCCGCATCGACGGCGCCGCCGGCGACCGCAACCCCGTCTGCACCTGCCCCCCACCGGAAGCCTTCGAAGACTGAGCCCGGCGCTAGCCGAGGACCAGCTCCGCGATCTCTTCGAGCATGAAGCTGGGGCCGCTCACGAGGATCGTGGTGACGCAGGTCTCCCGCCAGCGCTCGAGGTCGTCGCGCACCTTGGCCTTCGGGCCGATGAGGTACACGTCCTCCACCATGGCCGTGGGCACGTAGGACGCCGCCTCGTCCTTGCGGCCGGCCAGGTAGGCCTCCTGGATCTTGTCGCACTCGGCCTCGTAGCCGAGGCGGGCGAACACGTCCTTGTGGAAGTTGCGGTCCTTGGCCCCCATGCCGCCGACGTAGAGGGCGAGCGTGGGTCGCAGGAGGTCGGCGCAGGCCTCGATGTCGTCGCCGACGATCGTGGGCACCACGCACGCCACCTCGAAGTCGTCGGCGGTGCGGCGGGCGCCGGGGCGGGCGAAGCCCTCAGCCAGCGCGTCGCGGTAGAAGCCGTCGGCCTTGGGCGAGAAGAACATCGGCAGCCAGCCGTCGCAGATCTCGGCCGCCAGGGCCACGTTCTTGGGACCCTCGGCGCCGAGGTAGATCGGGATCTCCGGCCGGAGGGGTCGCACGATCGACTTCAGCGGCTTGCCCAGGCCGGTGCCGCCCACGAGGGGCATCTGGTAGTGCTGCCCCACGTACTCCACCGGCTTCTCGCGGCGGATGATCTCCCGCACGATGTCGATGTACTCGCGGGTGCGGGCCAGCGGCTTGGCGTAGTCGGCCGAGTACCAGCCCTCCACGACCTGCGGACCGCTCACCCCGAGACCGAGGATCAACCGACCGCCCGAGAGGTGGTCGAGGGTGATCGCCGTCATGGCCGTGCTGGCCGGGGTGCGAGCCGAGATCTGGGTGATGGCCGTGCCGAGCTGGATGTGCTCGGTCTGGCTCCCCCACCACGCCAACGGCGTGAAGCAGTCGGACCCGTAGGCCTCCGAGGTCCAGACGGACTCGAACCCCAGCCGCTCGGCGGTGCGGATCTGGTCCATCGCGTCCTCCGGCGGACCCGACGACGGCCAGTACCCGATGATCAATCCGAGCTTCATGCGAGGACCCTAACCCTGGAGGTTCGTGTCTGACTAGAACGTGTTCTAGTCTGGATCCATGGGGATGCCCACCGACGTCGGCGCCATCGATCTCATGCTGGGGATCCCGGAGGGCTCGAAGGAGCACTGGTACAAGTTCCTGCGGGCCGGCTTCATGGACGACGAGTCGAAGGACATGAAGTTCCCGGCCCAGTACATGTTCAAGGACGTCCCCGACGACATCGCCGAGGGCACCGATCCGGTGGCTGCGGTGCTCGACGAGATGGACCACTGGGGCATCGCCAAGGCCATGGTGGGCATCAGCTTCGAGCGTTCGGTGTCGACCCGGGCCATCGAGGAGCACCCCGACCGCTTCTTCGCGGCCTACGAGGTGAACCCCAACCTCGGCATGAAGGGCGTGCGGCACCTCGTGCAGGCCCACGAGGAGTTCGGCATCAAGGCCGCCACGGCCTTCCCGGCCGGGATGACGCCGCAGGTGCCGATCAACGACAAGCGCTTCTACCCGATCTACGCCAAGTGCATCGAGCTCGACATCCC
>JALYWQ010000371.1 GCA_030852625.1 Actinomycetota bacterium | reverse complement strand
TTCGTGAAGCGTGAGCGGGGCGGGAAGGTGTTCGTCGACTCCACCCGCGCCGGCGGCGCCACCGTGGTGGCGGCCTACAGCCCCCGGGTCCGACCGGGCGTGCCGGTGTCGTTCCCCGTGGCCTGGGACGACCTGGACTCGGTGACACCAGCCGACTTCACCGTGCACACCGCGGTCGACCTGCTGGCCGGCGGCGACCCGTGGGCCGACGGCATGCCGGCACCGCAGACCCTGCCCGAGGCCCTCGTGGGGGCGGGACGCGAGATCCCGATCGCGCGGGTGCAGGCCATGCACGAAGGCAAGCGGCGGGCCCGAAAGGCCAGCTCCGACTGATCGGCCCGGACGGCCGGGAGCGTCAGTCGAAGAGGCTGATCAGGTCGGACGTGATCAGCACGAGCATGGCGACGATGATCGCCGATGCCAGCGCGGTGTAGTGCCACCGGTACTTGTGATCGGCTCGCCAGAAGCGGCGGATCGACATCACGTTGGCCACCACCGCGATCGCGCTGACCGGCAACCCGATCACGGGCTTGAGGCCCGCGCTGACCCCGATGATCGGGAAGATGAACGGCAGCACGATGTAGGTGAGCAGGCACCGGGCGGCCGAGACGTACACCGACACCTCGAAGGCTCGACGAGCCGATTCCGGGGTGGTCGACGCGGCCCCACCGACGGGGAGGCGCAGCAGCCGCCGCATCCGCAGGTCGAGGGGCGAGTGGTCGGGGGTTGGGATCGCCAGCGCAGGGGCGACGTCGACACTCGGTTCCATCGGCACTGACGCTAGCGACTCGGCGAGCCGGCGACGAAGCTCACGGCGCCTCGGCCGCCACCTTCACCCGCTCGAGGGTGCGCAGCATGTCGCGCTTGTTGCGGTTCTCCCGGAGGAAGCCGCCGAGCGGGCGCCAGACCTTGGTGAACAGGTTGTCGGCCATCCGGAACGATTCGGTGGCCACCGTCCCCCCGCCGTCGGCAGGCTTGAACTCGTAGCGCCACGTGTTGAGCGGCCGATCGCGCATCACCACGGCGAACTCGAACACTTCGCCGGGGACGCACTCGGTGACCTTGCAGCTGGTCCAGTACGTGGGGCCGCGCTCGTTGCGCTTCACGTGGCCTCGGTACATGGCGCCGACCGCCGGGCCCGTGGCGCCGTTCAGCCACTCGGCTTCGAACACCTCGGGGCTGTAGGTGCCCATCTTGGTGATGTCGCTCACCAGCTCCCACACTCGCTGGGGGTCGGCGTCGATGTGGAGTGAGACGGCTGCGTGCACGGCCGGGACGCTACCGCTCGAAGGGTCGCCGGGTGGCCCGCAGCAGGGCCAGGCCTGCCGCCGCCACCGCCAGGAGCCAGGGGTGCGCCCGGCCCCCGGTGCCCCCGGTGGCGGGCAGGGTGGGCTCCGGTGATGCCGGCGACGGAACCGGCGACGCGCCAACGTCGCCGGCAAACGCTTCCGCTCGGGCCCACATCTGGAGGTAGGCCTCGGCACCCTGGGCCAGGTCGGCCACGATCTCGTCGCCGGCCTGCACCCGCAGGTCCTCGATCCAATCGGGGTAGAGGCCGTAGTGGGCGACCCCGTCGGTGTTGACGTCGAACACCCGCTCGCCGGTTCGCTGCCGATCGAGGGTGACCCCACCGAGGCCGGTGAAGGGGTAGGTGACGCCGGTGGGGCCTCCCCGGGGGTTGCCCTGGGTGGCCAACCCGTTGGTGTCCGCACCGAAGCCCAACCCGAGCGTCCCATCGGTGCCTCGGGCTTCCCGCACGCGGTGCCAGGCGTCGACGAACCCGTCGGCGTCGCCGGCGTACGGTCCGACCACCCCTCCGAGGGCGAGGACCCGTTCCCAGGTCGACTGGGTGGCGAAGCTGTGCGACGAGATCACCCCGCCGTAGCCGACGGCCTCCAGTTGGTCGAGGGCCTCGTCGCGGGACCGGAGCCCCATGTGGTCGACGTCGACGACCATCCCGCGGTCGATCATGCGGTCGAGCACGTGGTGCCCGAGCTCGGAGACGCCCCGCACGTTGCAGTGGTGCCCAGGTGGGTAGAGCGGCACGGCCGCCGCTGGGGACAGCTCCCCCAGGAGACCGGTGAGGAGCTGGGTGGCCTCGCCCAGCTCGGGGACGGTGGTGATCTGGTCACGATCGTGCTCGCCGGTGTCGTCGGCGTCGCACTGCTCGAACGACCAGAACGAACCGGTCCCGAGGAAGTTGCCACCGTTGATGATCAGGCCGAGGGCGGCCCCGTCACCGATCGTGCCGCCGAGGGCGTTGTCGAACTTGTGGACCAGGTTCAGCTGCCGCACGCCGAGCGCGTGGAGCTCGTCGAGGCTCCGGTCGATGCTCGACGGGTCGCATTGCGGCACCCCGAGGCTGAGCCGGCAGCCGAAGGCCTCCGACACCTCCATGCCGGGGACCACCGCCATCCGGCCCTCGTTGATGGTGCGCCGGGCCGTCTCGGGATCGGTGACGATCCGGAACCACCCACGGCCAGGCCCACCCCACTGCGCGTCGATGTACCGCTCGAGCTCGTGGAGCCGCTGGGCCTGCAACCGGACCGACGCCATCTCGTCGCACGGGTTCTTCTTGAGGGGGTACACCTCGCAGAGCACCCGGTTCTCGACGAAGAGGTTGATGACCATGCGGACGCCGCCTCGCCAGGCTCGCTCGAGCCAGCGGTGGTAGGTCTGCTCGTGGGTGAGGGAGAGCGGAGCGGGCCAGTCCTCGAACGTCGGCCAACCGACGGGGTCGTGATCGCCCAAGGGCGTACCGGTGGCGAAGAGGTTCTCGATCACGGCGGCGTTCCCGTCCGCCGCGGTGTGATCGGGACAGTCGGCCAGGGCGTGCTCGACGCCGTAGGGGTGCCAGGGACGGCCGCAGTGCACGGTGCCGCCGAGGAACTCGAAGGCCGTCATGTGGAGGTGGGAGTCGAGGTAGCCGACGACGGGGCCGTTCGGCGACGAGCCCGTGGCGACCGGACCCTCCAGGTTGAGCTCGGCGTCCGGTGGGGTCGGGCAGCCGTCGGCCGGCACCAACGAGAGGTCGGTGGGCTCCGAACGCAGCTCCGGGCCGCCGGTGAGGTGGCGCCCGTCGCTGGTGCGGAGGTGGAAGTGGGCCGGGCCGGTGCCGAGCAGCTCGAGCTCCGCCGCCGGCCCGGGAGCAGTGGCGTGCTCCAGTCCGTCGGGGGTGCTCGACAACCATCCCTCGGGCCCCCGCAGCAGGTAACGGCCGAGGTCGATGGCCTGGAAGTGGAACGGCCCGGCGCTCGCATGGGCCACCGGCGCGTCCCCGTCGGTGGTGCGCACCGCATAGCAACCGCCCGCCGGTTCGTAGCGGTCGAGTGGCGGGCGATCGTGGGTCCGCTCGAGCAGCTCGGCGATCGGAGGTGCCTCGGCCGGGTCGTAGGCCGCCGAGGCAGCCGGGCTCGCGGCGAGGGCCACCAGCAGCGCCAGCGCGATGCCGACGGCCCGCCGTCGTCCCGCGTGGTGCTGCACCGTCAGCGGTGCGCGTCGACGAAGTCCGCCCACGTGCCCACCCACTCGTCCCACACCGCAACCGGGTAGTCGTGGCCCATCCCCTCGATCAGGTGGAACCGGGCACCCGGGATCACCTCGGCGGTGTGCTCGCCACCGGAGGGTGCGATCAGCGTGTCACGGTCGCCGTGCATGACGAGGGTGGGCACGTCGAGCCGGCGCAGCCCCTCGTCCCGGGAGCCGCCGCCAACGACGGCGAGCATCTGCCTCCCAACGCCCTCTGGGTAGAAGCAGCGGTCGTAGGCCGCGCCGGCGCGAGCGCGGATGGCGTCCTCGTCGATCCAGTCGGGTCTGGACCCGAAGACGCGGAGCCCGCCGAGTTGGTGCTCGATGTACGCCTCACGCGAGGTGGCGGGCGGGGCCATGAGGAAGGCCAGCGCTTCCTCGCTGGACTCGCCGTAGCCGGGCTCGCCGGTCCTCGACATCACCGAGGTGAGGGTGCGCACCCGGTCGGGGTGGTCGATGGCCAACTGCTGCACGATCATCCCGCCCATCGACAGCCCCATCACGTGCGCGCGGTCGACACCGAGGGCGTCGAGCACCGCCACCACGTCGCCCGCCATGTCGCTCGGCGTGTAGGCGACGTCGGGCAGCTTGGAGGACACGCCCACGTCACGGTTGTCCATCCGCACGACCTGGAAGCCCTTGGCGACGAACTTCTCGCACCAGTCGACGGCGTAGCTGATGCACTGCGAACCCAGGCCGTTCACGAGCACGAGGGTGGGATCGGCCGGGTCGCCGAAGGTCTCGTAGTACAGCTCGACGTCGCCGTGGGTCGCGATGGCCATCGCCGGAATCTAACGATCCGAGCTGCGGCCGGCCTCGGCGAGCAGCGCGGCCGCCCCGGGTCAGGTCGGCGCGGGACGGGAAGGCGGCCGATGGTGCTGGCGGGCTCGCTCGTTCTCGGCGAGCGCGTCGTCGATCAGCTTGATGATCTCGTCGACTCGGTTGGGCTGCGACACGACCGCTCCCGGAGGCTCAGGCGATGAGGTGGGCGTCCGGCTCGTGCAGGCGCACGATCTGGACGCTCGAGGCCTCGGGCCGGCTGTTGGCCCGACGCCACTCTTCCAAGGTGATGGCCGGGTCGAGGATCTCGACGTGGCGCTTGTTGGTGTGCTTCATGTCCTCATCATCGGCACCTAGGGGGTGGGCGGACAGGGGCCAAACGGCCCATTTCGCCACCCCGGCGGCCCGCACTCCGTAGGAGACTGCCGGTGTGCGGATCTCCTCCGATCGCAGCTACCGGTTCGACGTCGGGCCCGACGCCCTCTGGGAGGCCATCACCGACGTCGACCGGTTCCGCGACTGGTGGCCGTGGCTGCACCACTTCGACGCCCGCGGCTTGGAGCCCGGCGACACCTGGCACTGCACCGTGCAGCCGCCGCTGCCCTACACGCTGTCGTTCCAGATCACGATCGGCGACGTCACACCTTCGGAGCTCGTCGACGCGACCGTCACCGGCGAGATCAGCGGCACGGCGCAGATCCGCATCACCCCGGACGACGGTGGCGGGTGCTCCGTGCGACTGACGTCGCAGCTGGCACCTGCGAGCCGCTTCCTGCAGACGATCGCCCGGGTGGCCCGGCCCGTCGTGTCGCTCGGTCACGACTGGGTGCTCGACAGCGGTGCCCGGCAGTTCCGGCACCACCTGCGTTCACGCTGACTCGAGCGCACCGCCCGGTGAACGGAACGCGGCGCGGATGCACCGCGCTGCGGCGATCAGGCTGACGGGCACCGCGTAGAGCACGAGCAGCCACTTCACGATGCTGGCTGCGGACGCGGGCCCGATGTCGGGGTGAGCACCGGCGGCGTCGACCACGGGGCCGAGGTAGTGGTTCTCCACGAGATCGAAGGCCCCGGCGAACACGATCACCCCGGCCGCCGCCAGCACGAGCACCCGCCGCACGCTCGACGACCACGGCAGGCGTCGGGCGCCCAGCAGGCACCAGACGACGACGCTGGCGATGTAGAGCGGGACGAACCCGAAGTCGTCCACGCGCAGTCCGTCCCGCAACACTTTGATGCCGCCTTCGTCGCAGGCGCCGATGAGCTCCACGGCGCGCGCCTCGGTGCGGGCCAGTTCGAGCTCGACGATCGACCCGGTGGCGCACGACGGCGTGCGACCGGCGAGGCCACCGACGGCGAGGCACACAAGGGTGAGCACGCCCGCGCCGGCGACGAGCAGCCGGAACCGTCGATCGGGTGCGTCTTCGGCCACGGTCGAATGCTACGAGGACGCGGTCGGCCGATTCGTGAGGGCCGGACGCGAGAGGGCCGAACCCGTAGGGGGTTCGGCCCTCTCGGTGCGATGCGGATGTCAACCGCGTCCGCGTGCGGCTCGCGCTACGGCGCGACCTCCACGCTGGGCACGTCGTCACCCGCAGACGGGAGCCCGGGAAGCTCACCGCCGAAGCAGCCGGCCGAGATGGTGAGGGGCGCAGCCACCGCAGCGGCGATGGCGGCGGTTCGCACGAGTCTCCGGCGGGCGCTCATCGGCGTTGCCGTTTCCTGAGTCGTGTCACGCATGGGGCAGGACCTCCTTGGATCACGCCACCGCGGTCGCGGCAGCATTCACCGCGCCTTCCCGCCCTGCCGGGCGATCATCCGTCCGGGCACTGCCTGTGACGGAACCTCAGCGGAAGCGTCGAGGGAGGAGCGGCACGTCGAGAGCGTCGTAGATCCCGGCCGGCTGGGCCGCCAACCACGGGATGGCATTGACGAGGCGCCCGACGGCCGTGGCGTTGCCGCCTGCCGCTCGTCCCCCGCCCTCGTCGGTGGCCTCGACCGTCACCTCGATGCGCGGCTGACCCTCGACGATGACGCGATGGGCACCGTCGCCCCCGTCGGCCGGGTAGGGCCAGTCGGGTGCGCACGATGGATCGATGCGGGTGACGTGCTCGATCACGAGCACCGGATCGCCCCCGACGATGCCCTGCACCTCGAACCGCAGCGCGCCCTGCGTCCCCTCGTCGAAGCGACCCATGCCGTTGGTGACGGTCGACTCGAGCGACCGGCGCTCCACGTGCTCGCGGATCTCGTCGAGCTCGAGCTCGAGGGCCCGGGCCATCAGCCGGATCTGGCCGCCCCACACCATGGTGGGCACGGTGGGCGCCACCATCGGCGGCGTGTCGGCCATCGGCTGGCCCATCCCGACCAGGTAGCGAACCGAGTCGGGCTGGTCGTAGCTCGAGTAGTCGAAGATCTCCTGGCAGCGGATCTGCGTGACCTTCGATGCCAGCCCGGTGAGCAGCAGCGGCAGGACGTCGTTCCCCCAGCCGGGGTCGATGCCCGACACGAACAGGCGACCGCCGCCGTCACGCGCGGCGTCCTCGAGCGGCTCGCGCACCGCCGCGGGGGCCGAGCGGGGGTCGTACATCGCGTACAGGGCCGGCGTGACGACGACGGCTCCGGCGCGCAGCGCTCGGGCCAGGTCGCCCGCCGCCGCGTCAGGTCGGATGTCGCCGGATGCGGCGTAGACCACCGCCGCCGGACCGGCACCGAGGACGGCGTCGACGTCGTCGGTTGCGAGCACCCCGAGCGAGCCGCCGACGAGGCCAAGGTTGCCGGCATCACGGCCGACCTTGGCCGGATCGTGCACCACGACGGCGGTCAGCTCGAGGTCGGGGTGGGCGTCGACCGCCCGGATGGCAGCCCGCCCCACGTTGCCGGTCCCCCACACCACCGTCGCCAACCGTGCGTCCCCCACGAGGCCGACCGTACTAGCGCCCTCCGGAGCCTCCCCCACAACCGCCACGACGCGAAGGTTCGGCCTCGTCCTACCGGCCATCGCGCATCCGGGGATCCACGCGTCCCGCTGGTCGTTCAAAGGGCAAGGGCGCGAACGATGCGGCGGCGGGGTGCCCTTGCCCGAGCGTTACGTAGCGGTCCAGCGAGCGCCGGTGTGGTCGTACCGGTGTTGCGGTCGTCCCAGCTGGCGCTGGTCGCGGCCGCAGGCCGCCGCACCGTTTCCCCCAAGCGCCGGTGAGGGCAGGGTGCAGGTCCTCCGCGTCAGCGGAGGCCCTGGCCCCGTAGCGGACGGGCCCGAGCGGCCCGCCGGCGAAGCCGGCAAGAGCGGAACGAGACGCGCCCTTAGGCCGGCGGCGTGGAACGCCCCCGGTCGAGCGCCACGTAGCGGCGCCGGTCGTCACGTCCGCCGAACCCCAATCTGAGGGTCCTGGTGCCGGCTCGGAGGGATGTACACCCGCAGGTTCGCCGGGGTTGGGCAACCCGAGGGTCCTGGTGCCGGTTTCGGGGTACCACGACCCGCAGGTTCGCTCGCGCAGGTTGCAGGACCTTTCGGTCCGACGCGTTGCGGGCAGGACGCGGCGAACTGACGCGCACATCGACACGCGTGTGTGTCGATCTGCGCGTCAGTTCCGATCCGTGTGTCCCCGCCGCTACGTCCCGAGGGCGGCGGTCGGTTACCCGTGTTGGTGGATCTGCTGGCCGGCGGCGTAGGTGGTGACGACGTGGAGATCCTCGGTGAGGACGACGATGTCGGCGCGGGCGCCTGGCTCGAGGTGGCCGAGATCGTCGGCTCCGAGGACCCGGGCCGGGGCGGCCGTGGCCGCCGCGACGGCGGCGGCTGTGGAGCAGCCGGTGTAGGCCACGAGGTTCCGGATGGCCTGGTCGAGCGACAGCACGCTGCCCGCGAGGGTGCCGTCCCGCAGTCGCACGCCATCGCTGGCCGACTCGCCGGCCGCCGCGCCGAGGGCGGCCACCGCGTCGGTGACGAGGGTCAGACGGGCCCCCAGCGCCTGCTGGGCCATCCGAACGACCGTGGGGTGGACGTGGATGCCGTCGGCGATGAGGCCGACGTGGAGCCGGTCGTCGGTGAGGGCGACGCCGGCGAGACCGGGCTCCCGGTGGTGCAACGGGGCCATGGCGTTGAAGAGGTGGGTGACCCAGCGGGCCCCGGCGTCGACCGCGGCGGTGGCCTCCTGGGCGGTGGCCGGCGTGTGTCCGAGCGACACCACCACCCCTCGAGCGAGCAGGTCACGTTGGAGCTCGTCGGCGCCGGGCAGATCGGGCGCCATCGTCACCAGCGCCACGCCAGCGGCCCGGCTCCAGTCCTTGGCGAGATCGCCGGCGGGCAGCCGGAGGAGGGCCTCGGGGTGGGCCCCACGCGTGGTGGGCGACAGGAAGGGCCCCTCGAGGTGGAGGCCGAGGGGCCGGGCACCGAGCCAGCCGTCCGGCGGGCCGGCCGCCAGCACCGCGAGCGCCCGGTCGATCACGCCATCGGGGGTGGTGACGATGGTGGGCAGCCAGCTGGTGACCCCCCATCGGGCCAGGCCGGTCCCGAGCTCCCACAGGCGTTCGGGGTCGGCGGCCAGATCGATGCCGAGGGCGCCGTTGCACTGGAGGTCGACGAGGCCGGGGGCGACCAGGCGACCGGTGACGTCGACGACGGTCGCATCTCCGGTCGGGGGGTCGTCGGTGACGTGGCCGTCCCGGCAGACGACCTCGCCGCGGACCCAGGCGTCGTCCCGGAGCACCCGCCCACCTCGGAGCACCAGCTCGTTCATCGAACCAGTGTGCTCAGCCCGTCACCAACCAGCCAGGCCGCGCGCCGGGAGGCACCTGCGGAGGCCGAGGCCGGACGCCGAAGGCCCCACCCGACCGCAGCAGGCAGAAGACTCAGGGCTTGCAGGCCCAGGGGCGCCAGCCGGAGCCGTCGAACATCTGCTTGGCGATGACGGTGTTGACCCGGGGGTCGAGGACGTCCTCCCAGGCGTAGCCCATGCCCTGGACCTTGGCCTTGTGGACGGTGTTGAGCTGGAACAGGCCCCAGTTGCCGCCGCCGCGGCTGACGGCCCGGGGGTTGAGGCGGGACTCGCAGTTGGCGACCCGGATGGCGGCCGGACCGTGCTCCGGCCCGAAGATCTCCATGATGATCGCCTTCACCTCGTCAGCGGAGTAGGTGGCCGGCGCCGGAGCGCTGGCCGCCTGCACCACCGTGGTGGGCGTGGTGCTGGTGGTGGGCGTGGTGGAGGTGGTGGGAGCGGCCGACGTGGTCGGGGCCGCCGTGGTGGTCGGAGCGGCACTGACCGTGGTGGTCGGGGCTGCCGTGGTGGCCGGCGCGGCGGCAGTGGTGGTCGGCCCCACGGTCGTCGGAGCGGCGATCTGCTGGGCCAGCTCGACCACCGGTTCGACCTTCACGAGCTGCAGGGCGTCGAGATCGGCCCGCAGGGCCGGGGTCGCCTGCGCCGAGAGGAACGAGGCGTCGTTCGCGTCGGAGACGCCGGGGGCGGCGACGGCGGGCGCCACGGGGCCGCCGACCTGGCCGATCGCCAGCACGCCGCCGGCGAGCGTTCCGAGGGAGGCAACGCCGATCGACGCCTCCAGGAGCCGCCGCATCACCCGGGGGTGGGCGGTGAGGGGGAGGGCCGAGAGCGGTCGAGGTCGGGCCGTCAACGGTCGGGAGGTAGGGGTTCCGTCCGCCTGGACCCGCCCCTCGATCGTTGCGATCAAGTGACGGATTGAAAACACAGCGCAACATCATTGCGCTTTTTGCACCCTGTGTGGCGAATCCCCCGCGGTCGCGGGGCGAACGGGTGTACGGGCGGTGTCGGTGGCCGGACGCGACACCGCCCGGCGGTGAGGCCGGGCGGCGGGTGCGGAGCGGGTGGGATTCGAACCCACGGAGGACTTGCGCCCTCACATCCTTAGCAGGGATGCGCCTTCAACCTGACTCGGCCACCACTCCCTCTGGGCCCCGGAAGGGGTGCCCGAGCGTAGACGCGGAACGGGTGGGATTCGAACCCACGGGCCCTCGCGGGCCGACGGTTTTCAAGACCGTTGCCTTCGTCCACTCGGCCACCGTTCCGGGCACGACCGTAGTGGGCCGCCCTGGGAGCCGACCCCTAGGCCGGTTCGTCGTGGTCGTGGGGGTGGCTGTGCGTGTCGGCCGGCACGGAGCCCGACGGGCCGTCGACCGCCTCGAGGCCGCGCTGGGGCGCCCGGCGAGCCTCGGCCTCGGCCCGGGACACCACCTCCCGGAGGGGGAGGCCCACCTGCCGGGCCACCTTGGCAGCATCGTCGTGCTCCACCTTCACCCGGCCGGGGCTGACCTTCACCCGAACGGGCCGGCCCTCCACCTCGACGGTGCCGGCGGTCCGGGTGCGGGGCCACCGGTCGAGGGTGCTGCCGCGCACGCCGAGCGAGCCGGTCTCCCGGGTGAGCACCTCGGCGACCTGGGCCGACACCCCCACGTCGGCAAGGGCGGCGACGGTGTGGGCCGGACGCCCCTTCTTCATGACGATCGGCGTGATCCAGGCGTCGTGGGCGCCGGCGGCGAGGAGGGCCTGGACGGCGTGGGCGAGGGTCTCGCCGGTGGCGTCGTCGACGTTGGCCTCCAGCAGCACGACCGGCTGGCCGGCTCCCAGCTGGGCCGCCGCGGTGCCCAGCACCACCTGGGTGGCGTTCGGTCGCCCGTCGATCTCACGGGACCCGGCGCCGAAGCCGGTCGCCTCGATGGCCATGGCCGGGAGCGGCCCGAAGTCGGAGGCAGCGCCGCCATCAGCGCCGCGCCGGTGGGGGTGGTGAGCTCCACGCCCACGTCGAGGCCGGTCGACGGCGCGTTGACGGAGGCCAGCAGCTCGATGACCGCCGGGGCCGGGTTGGGGAGGAGGCCGTGGGCGGTGCGCACCATGCCGGTGCCCGTGGTGACGGCAGAGCACCGGACCTGGTCGATGTCGAGGAGCTCGAGGGCTGCGCACGTGCCGACCACGTCGACGATGGCGTCGAGGCCGCCCACCTCGTGGAAGTGCACCTGCTCCGGTGGGCGGCGGTGGAGCCGGCCCTCGGCGTCGGCCAGGGCCGCGAACACGGCGAGGGCCCGCTGGCGGACCCGATCGGGGAGGCGGGCCTCCTCCACCAGCGCCGCGATGTGGGCTGCGGTGCGGACGACGGAGGTCTCCTCGGCGTGCACGTGCACCTTGGTGGCGGCGATGCCGCAGCGCAGCACCGGTTCGGCCTCGAGGCGCCAACCCCGCACCGGCAGGCGAGCCACCAGGATCGCCACCTCGTCGAGGTCGGCCCCAGCGTCGACGAGCGACCCGAGGGCCATGTCGCCGGCGATCCCGGAGAAGCAGTGGAACCAGGCCAGGCGCTGGCTGGTCGCCCGGTCGCCCACGACGTCGCTCACTTCAACATCCGCAGGACCGCGCTCGCCGCCCCGTACCCGTTGTCGATGCCGACGACGGTGACGCCGGCCGCGCAGGAGGCCAGCATCCCGAGGAGGGCGGTGACGCCCTCCAGGCCGGCGCCGTAGCCCACGCTCGTGGGCACCGCCACGACCGGTGCCGGGGTCAGGCCACCGACGACGCTGGCCAGCGCCCCTTCCATGCCGGCCACGACCACCACCACGTCGGCGTCGGCGAGCACGTCGACCTCCCGCAGGATGCGGTGCAGGCCGGCGACGCCGGCGTCGGTGATCCGGATGGGGTCGATGCCGTGGGCGCCGAGCACGGCGACGCACTCCTCGGCCACCGGCAGGTCAGCGGTGCCGGCGGTGCACACCACCACCCGCTCGGGGCGGGAGGCGGCCGAACGCCAAACGAGCGTGGTGCCGTGGCGCGCGCCGTCGGGGTTGTCGCGAAGGGCGAGCTCGGCCTGCGCCTCGCTCGCCCTGGTGAGGAGGACCGGCGACGCACCGGCGCGGAGCAGCTCGGTCACGATCGCGGCGGCGTGCTCAGGCGCCTTGCCCGGGCCGTAGACGGCCTCCGGCACCCCTTGGCGTACGCCGCGGTGGTGATCCACCCGAGCAAAGCCGAGGTCGGCGAACGGCAGGCGCCGCAACTCGGCCATCGCGTCGTCGGGATGCACGGATCCGTCCTGCACACCGGCGAGCAAACGCTGAAGGGCCGCTTCGTCCACCTCGGTAGCATTGCGCCTCGTGACCCTCGATGCCGCACCTGACGGATTGCGGCGCATCGCGTTCCTCGGCCCGGAGGGCACCTTCACCGAGCAGGCGTTGCTGTCGCAGCCGGACCTCGCCGGCCAGGAGCTGGTCCCGATGTCCACCTTCGGCGAGGTGCTCGCCGCGGTCGATCGGGGTCAGGCCGACCTCGGGTTCGTGGGCCTGGAGAACTCGATCGAGGGCACCGTCACCGTCACCATCGACGCCCTGGCCCTCGAGCACGACCTGGTGATCCAGCGCGAGGTGGTACTCGGCATCCAGCTCAACCTGCTCGCCCCGGCCGGCGTGGCGCTCGGCGACATCGACCGCATCCTCACGTTCCCGGTGGCCGCCGGGCAGTGCCGCACCTGGCTCGCGAACCACCTCCCTGGGGTCGAGGTCGTCGCGGCCAACTCCAACGCCGAGGCTGCGCAGCTGGTGAGCACCAACGCCGACGGCCACTCCGCCGCGGTGGCGCCCGCTCTCGCGGCCAAGATCTACGGGCTCGAGGTGCTGGCCGAGGACATCGAGGACCATTCGGAGAACGAGACCCGCTTCGTCCTCGTCGGCCGCAACACGATCCCGGCGCCCACGGGGCACGACAAGTCGACCATCGTCGTGTTCCAGCGCACCGACCAGTCGGGCTCCCTCCTCGCCATCCTCCAGGAGTTCGCGGCTCGGGCCATCAACCTCACCAAGCTCGAGTCGCGCCCCACCAAGAAGCAGCTCGGTGACTACTGCTTCGTCATCGATCTCGAGGGCCACATCGCCGACGAGGTGGTCGCCGACTGCCTCCGCACCCTCCGCACCAAGGTGGCCGACATCAAGTTCCTCGGCAGCTACCCGGCCGCCGGCGACCACGGGGCCGCCGTTCGCCGCGACGCGGAGGCTTCCTGGCGGGAGGCCGACCAGTGGGTGGCGGACCTGCGGTCCCACCTCGAACCGTAGGAGCACAGGTGACACGGGCGGTGGGAACGGAGACGTGCGACGGGTGCCGGTTCGATGGCGCGCAGTACGACGTGTCCGACGCCTTCGGCACCCTCCGGGCCGTGCCGGCCATGTGGCGGCAGCTCACCGAGGGCGTGCCCGACGACGTGCTGCTGGCCCGCTCGGCGACCGAGGTGTGGTCGGCGGCGGAGTACCTGTCCCACTCGATCGGCGGTTCGAAGCTGCTCGGCGTCACCCTGCACCGGTCCCGGAGCGCCCCTCCGGCGGCCGCCAGCACCGATGACGGCCCCAAGGTCACCGCTCCCACCCCCGTGATCGACCAGGCCCCCGACACCTCGGGCGGCCTGCCCCGACTCCTGGAGGACCTCGACCGCGAGATCGGCCGGATCCTCGCGGTGGTGAAGGACATCGGCGACGACGACGCTCCGGGCTGGGACCGAACCCTCTCGTTCGCCGGCTCCGAGGTCGACGCCCGGTGGATCCTGCGCCACACCGTCCACGAGGCCACCCACCACCTGGGCGACGCCGGTCGCGTGCTCCACCTGCTCGGGGCCGGCGCCCCGACGCAGCAGGGCACCGTGGCCCGGTTGAGCGCCAGCGACGGCGGGGTGCCGAAGCGGGCGGTCGACATGGCCGAGGTGGGCGACCGCGGCCTGGTCGGTGACCGCCAGGCCGACCGCAACAACCACGGTCGGCCGCTCCAGGCCCTCTGCATCTGGTCGCTCGAGGTCATCCAGGCCCTCCAGGCCGAGGGCCACCCGATCCGCCCCGGCGACACCGGCGAGAACATCACGATCGCCGGCGTCGACTGGACCACGCTGCGCACCGGCGTGCAGCTCCTCATCGGTGACGTGCTGGCCGAGGTGTCCGCCTTCGCCACACCGTGCAGCAAGAACGCACCGTGGTTCACCGACCGGTACCTCAACCGGATGGACCACGGGCGCCATCCCGGCTGGAGTCGGGTCTACGCCTGGGTGCGGGAGCCCGGCACCATCCGCACCGGCGACCCGGTGATCATCGAGCCGTAGCTCGGGTCGACCGGCCGCGGGGCGTCGATGAAGTATTCGTCGGCGTTCTGGGCCGCGTAGGCCTCGACGCCGAGCTCGGCGATGACGCCGGCGGTCTGGCTGGCCATGGCCCGGAGGGCCGCGACCTTCCGATCGAGCATCGGCCCGCTGAGGCGTTGGTGGACGGCGAGGCGCTCGCTGGGCACACCGACCGGGCGCTCGTCGGTCATGTAGATGCCCCACGCCTCGAAGAGGTCCCGGTAGCGGTCGAGGTACTCGTCACTGACGGCGGCCAGCAGCAGGCGGGCGTCGGCGCCACGCCGTTCCCACGCCGCCCGCACCCAGTGGTGCACGGCGATGTGGTCGGAGTGGAAGGTCATGCCATCGGGACCGAAGGTCAGGATGGTGTCGGGGTCGACCTCGTCGATGAGGGCCACGATGCGGGCAATGCCCGATGCGTCGTGGCGGTCGAGGGTGCCGTCCGGGTAGCCGAGCACGTGGTGCTCGTGGACGCCGAGCACGGCCATCGCGGCGCGGGCCTCCCAACGACGGAGCTGACCCAGCCGAGTCGGCGGCCATGCGTTGGGGTCGTCGGTGCCGAGCTCCCCGGCCGTGGCCGACACGCACACCACCCGTTGGCCGTTGTCGCGCGCCGCCGCCATCACTCCGGCAGCCAGGTACGACTCGTCGTCGGGGTGGGCCCAGATCGACAGGATCGTCCCGAGCTCGGTGACGGGGGTGGGTCGGCGGGTCGAGCGCATGGGCCCAGCATCGGACGAACCGCTCCCACGGCGCTCTCACGGACCCTCATGGCATGAGAGCGGGTGGGAGCGGCATGGGAGCAGTGAGGTCGACGGTGACGACATGACCACGATGACCACCATCACCAACCGGGTCCTCCCCGAGCTCCCCGTCGAGCTGCTGGAGGGCTTCCGTGCCCGGGCCGCCGGGCTCGACGAGACCAACACGTACTTCCACGACGACCTGGCCGAGCTCCGCGAGGCGGGGTACCTCGCCGCCGCCGTGCCCCCGGACCTCGGCGGGGCCGGCTGGGACCTGGCCCAGATGGCGGCCAGCCAACGCCGGCTTGCCGCCTACGCGCCGGCCACCGCGCTCGCCATGAGCATGCACACCTACTGGGTCGGCATCGCCGCCGAGCTGCGCGGCTTCGGCGACGACTCGCTCAGCTGGATCCTCGAAGCCGCGGCCGCCGGTGAGGTCATCGCAGCCGGTCACGCCGAAGCGGGCAACGACATGCCGGTGCTGATGTCCACCTGCAAAGCGGAGCGAGTCGAAGGCGGCTACCGCCTCACCGGCCGCAAGCAGTTCGGCTCCAACGGGCCGGCCTGGACCTGGCTCGGGGCCCACGCCATCGACGTCGACGCGCCGGAAGGCCCGCAGATCGTGCACGCCTTCGTCGAGCGCACCAGCCCCGGCGTGACCGTGGTGGAGACGTGGAACACGTTGGGCATGCGGCCGACGCAGAGCCACGACACCATCCTCGACGGCGTCTTCGTGCCCGACGCCCGCATCGGGCGGGTGGTGCCGGCCGGCGACCCCACCGACCTGTTCGTGTTCGCCATGGCCATCTGGCCGCTGACGCTGATGGGTGCCGTCTACCTCGGCATCGCTGATCGGGCCCTCGAGCTGGCCGCCGCCGACGCCCGTCGGAAGCAGTCGGTCGCCATCGAGCGGGGGGCCTACGCCTACAACCCGTTCGTGCAGCACCAGGCCGCCGAGATGTACCTCGAGCTCGATGCCGCCAGCGCCACCCTGCAGCAGTTCACCCGCGACTGGGTGACGGGGGTCGATCACGGCATGGACTGGGGGCCGAAGGTCTATGCCATGAAGTGGCGCTGCGTGGAGGCCGCCAAGCGGGTGGTCGACATCGCCCTCGACGTCACCGGCGGCGCCGGGATGTTCCGGGGCAACGAGCTGGAGCGCCTCTACCGGGACGTCCGCTGCGGGGGCTTCCACCCCGGCAACGACGCCCTGACCCACGAGCTGGTCGGCAAGGCCGTGCTCGGGGTGCTCGACGAGGG
>JALYWQ010000367.1 GCA_030852625.1 Actinomycetota bacterium | reverse complement strand
CCATCGAGGTCGCCCGGATCATCAACCAGTCGCGGCCCGACCTCCCCACCGCAGCACGGTTCCTCCTCGCCGACCGGATCAGCTACCTCGGCCACGCCACCCCGCTGGCCCGGTTGTTCGGCGCCGGCGAGCGGGCTCAGGTGCTGTCCCGGTTCGAGGCGTCGAACGCCCGCGTCGCTCGACGGTTCGCGCGGCGCAGCGATCGCCCGCTGTTCGCCGACCCGGTTCCGG
The DNA here is from genome assembly GCA_030852625.1 of Actinomycetota bacterium. Taxonomy (GTDB): domain Bacteria; phylum Actinomycetota; class Acidimicrobiia; order Acidimicrobiales; family VFJN01; genus VFJN01. The sequence continues at coordinate 8,829 of JALYWQ010000367.1, read as the reverse complement.
CGGATCCCGCCCTGGATGCCGACGAGGTGCAACGGCGGACGTCGCTCGCGCTGACCGACCTCCTCCTGGACCTCGTGCGGGGCCAGGACGCCGCGTGGCGGCAGCTGCAGGCCGCCGAGCTCGACCACGCCTACCGGGGCGAGGTCCTCCGGCGGCTCGCCGAGGACGAGCGGGTCCCCGGGCCCGCACTCGACGACGCGCTCGCCGGCGCGCACGACGAGTCGCACGGCGACCACGGGTCGTGAGGCGCCACGTGCGCCTGCCGTCCGCCGACCCGGATCGTGGGTAACTTGTCCACCCTCATGGCCGACATCTGCCTCTGCATGATCGTGCGCGACGAGGAACGGATCCTGCCCGAGACGCTGGACAGCATCGTCCCCCTCGTTAGGTCGTGGCTCGTCGTGGACACCGGCTCGAGCGACGGCACCATCGATCTGGTGCAGCGCTACTTCGAGGCCACGCGGCTCCCGGGCGAGGTCATCGAACGACCGTGGGTCGACTTCGGCCACAACCGCACCGAGGCCCTCGACCTCGGCCGGGCCCGGGCCGGCTACGTGTGGATGCACGATGCCGACGACGTGGTGGTGGGCGCACCTCCGCTCGACCAGCTCAGCGCCGCCGCCTATGACCTCCGCTACCGCTCCAGCGATGCGCTGACATCGTGGCGGACGCAGATCTTCCGATCGGACGTGCCATGGAGGTTCGTCGGGGCGCTGCACGAACGGCCGGTGGCCGACGGGACCGTCGACATCCGACGGATCGAGGGCGACTACCACGTGAGCGCAAGGGCCAGGGGGTACCGGGCCCGCCGGCACAACCGGGCCTGGCTGGACCGCGAGCTGCTCGACCAGTGCCTCGACCGCGCTCCGGACGACGACCACGTGATGTTCTTCCTCGCGCAGTCGTGCGAGGAGGTCGGCGACCTCGCCGCCGCCGAGCACTGGTACCGGCGACGGGCCACGTTGGGAGGCGATCCCGAGCTGGTGTTCCTCTCGTTGCACCGCCGGGCCCGGCTCCTGGAGGCGACCGGCAACTCGCCGGGCGAGGTGCAGGCCGCCTACCTCCAGGCGTGGGAGGCCCGCCCCAGCAGGCGGGAACCGCTCATGGAGCTCGTCCGCATCCACCGCGCTGGCGGGGACCACCGACAGGCCCGGCTGTTCGCGGAGGCCGCGCTCCGGATCCCGCTCCCCGACGCCGACCGCGTCGCGGTGGCCGCGGACCAGTACGAGTGGCGGACGCTGGACGAGCTCGCCGTCATCAACGCCCACCTCGGCCAGATCGAGGAGGGCCTCGTGCACGCACGACGAGCCCTCACCGCCGAGACCCTGCGGGGGGACGACCGGAAACGGATCGAAGCCAACGTGGCCCGATTGAGCCACCTGCGCGAAGGCCCGCTCGACATCGAACCGAGCGATGGTGCGGTCGAGCCGATCGGATCGGCCCCCGCTGGGAGCGCCTTCGTCGAGCCGCTCACCCACCCCCCGATCGAGGTCATCAACCTGGCCCGGCGGCCCGACCGCGCGCGGGAGCTGCGTCGCGCCGTCGTGCGATCGCTCGGGATGCACGAGGCCGAACGGCTCCGCCTGCGCGAAGCCGTCGACGGGCGGAGCCTCCCGGCCAACGAGGAGCTCGACCGGCTCCTCGACGGCAACACCTTCGGCCGCCGTCGGGGCGTCGTCGGCCAGTTCCTCAGCCACCTCGCGGTGTGGGGGGATGCCGCCGAGGGACCCGAGCCGGGCACCATCGTGCTCGAGGACGACGCCCGGCCGTCGAGCGACCTCCTGGACGACCTCGCGTGGTGCCTCGAGATGGCCCGTGAGGAGCTCGGCCCATGGGACCTGATCGTGCTCGGCTACCACCGTCGCGACCGGCGCTCGTGGGATCCCCGGCCCGCCGTCTCCCGCGGTGTGGTGCCCATGCGGTGGGAGCGCTATGGCGGGGGCTCGTTCGGGTACATCGTGTCCCCGGGCGGCGCAGCCAAGCTCATCGAGCTCCTGGCCGCCAACGGCATGACCCGCCCACTCGCCGGCTTCCTCCTCGAACACCGTCAGGAGCTCGTCGTCGGGGAGGCCCGTCCCGGCCTCGTGTGGGCACCGCTGGCCGTGGCCGGTGTCGATGCCGATTCCGACGTGCGCCACGACGACCAGCCGATCCCCACGGCGTGACGGTGCGATGACGGCACCCGGCCCGATCCGCGTTCGCGACGCCGTCGCCGGGGCGGTGCAGTTCGAGCAGGGTGGCCCCGACGTCGAAGTCGGGAACCGCGTCGCCGTCCTGGCCCACTGGTCGCCCGGCGAGGTGGTCAACCCATCCACCCGGGCCATGGTCACGCAGCTCGCCGACCAGGGGTACCGGGTGGTGGTGTCATCGGCGTCACCGGCCCGCGTCCGGCTCGACTGGGGCGATGTCGACAGCGACGACCTGGTCGTGCTCCGCAAGCCGAACATCGGCTACGACTTCGGTTCCTGGTCGGTGGCCCTGGAGCGCCTGCCCACGATCGCCGACGCCGAGCACGTGCTGTTCGCCAACGACAGCCTCATCGGACCCTTCGCGTCGATCGGCCCGCTGCTCCACGCCTTCGAGACCTCGGAGGCTGACGCCTGGGGGGCCACCGCGTCGACGGAGCTCGGTCTCCACCTGCAGTCGTACTTCTTCGGGATGAGCGGCGAGGTCCTCCGCCGACCCGAGATCCAGCGCTTCTGGGACCAGGTGGCGGTGCATCCCACCAAGGACGCCGTGGTGGAGCACTACGAGCTCGGGCTCTCGCGGCTGCTGCTCGACGGCGGCGGCACGATCGACGCCTGGTTCGAGCTCGACCGTGAGCGGTACGGCGATGTGAACCCCACGCTCCAGGGGTGGCGGCGCCTGCTCTACCGCGGCTTCCCGTTCGTCAAGCGGGCCCTGTTGGAATGGTTCTCGGGCGCTCCCGACCGGGAGGAGCTGCGAGCCGCGGTGCTCGCCCGGTTCGGTGCCGACCTCGACGAGTGGACCCACGAACCGGTGGAGCGGCACCGGGCCGAGCCGGTGCGGGTCGTGGCGTCCCGCCCGCCGGTCGGCCCGCCGTCGACCGGGACCGCGACGGTGCTCGAGGCGAACGGAGGGACCCTCGACTTCATGCACTGGGTCACCCGCCACCGTCACCGCCTCGACGGGACGCCGACCCATTGGCAGGGTCGGGCCGACCTGCGGATCGACACGCCGGCGCGCGTGGCCGTGCTGGTCCACGTGTACTACGCCGACCTCCTCGACGAGCTGCTCCAGCAGCTCGAGTCGATCCCGGTGCCGTTCGATCTCGTCATCACCGACGCCGCCGAGCTCCCACTCCGCCAGATCGAGCCGCCGGGTGCCTGTCGATCGGTTCGGGTGTTCGTGGTGGAGAACCGCGGGCGGGACATGCTGCCGCTGGCCCACGTGGTGAACGCCGGCGTGCTCGACCAGTACGAGCTGGTCCTGAAGATCCACACCAAGCGGAGCGAGTGGCGCCGCTACCACGAGCTCGGTGGCGCCGGGGAGGGCTGGCGCAACAGCCTGCTGGGCGACCTGCTCGGCTCCCCGGCCAACGTCGCCGCCATCCTCGACGCCTTCGCGAGCCGGCCGGAGCTGGGCGTGGTGACCGGCACCGGCAGCGTGCTCGGACCCGACTGGTGGGGCGACAACCAGCTCGCGGTGGCCCACCTCCTGCGTCGAATCGAGATGGACGTGCGAGAGCCCGACCTCCGGTTCGCGGCCGGCTCGATGTACTGGGTCCGGGGCTTCGTCCTGCAGGGACTCCGATCGCTCGCCCTGTCCCGGGACGACTTCGAGCCTGAGGCCGGCGCCGAGGACAGCACCGCCGCCCATGCCCTCGAGCGGGCCCTCGGCCTGCTCACGCGGGAGGCCGGCCTCGAGATCGAGGAGCGCCGGCGACTCCCGTCGGAGGGCACCGGTGCCGGGACGGCCTTCTACCACCCGGATCACGAACGGGTGCCACGGGCCAGCGTGGTGCCCTTCTACCTGCCGCAGTTCCACCCCTTCCCCGAGAACGACCGCTGGTGGGGACAGGGCTTCACCGAGTGGACGAACGTGAGCGGCGCTCAACCGCTCTTTCCCGGGCACGTGCAACCGAAGCTCCCGTCCGACCTCGGCTTCTACGACCTGCGGTTGGACGAGGTGCGGGAGCGCCAGGCCGAGCTGTCGAAGCACGCCGGGCTGGCCGGCTTCATGTACTACCACTACTGGTTCGCCGGTCAGCGGGTCATGGGCGCGCCCCTCGACCGGCTGTTGGCCAGCGACCTCGACCAGCCGTTCTGCCTCATGTGGGCCAACGAGAACTGGACGCGGACGTGGGACGGCCTCAACGATCAGGTACTCGTCGCTCAGGAGTTCGAGTCGGTCCCACCCGACGCGTTCATCGAGGACATCCTGCCGGCCCTGGCCGATCGTCGGTACATGACCGTCGACGGGCGGAGGATCCTGGCCGTCTACCGCCCCGCGTTGTTCCCCGACGTGCGTGGGACCACCGACCGGTGGCGAGAGCGCGTGCGCGAGGAGGGCCTCGGAGAGCTCTACCTCCTGGCCGTCGATTCGGGGGAGTTGGCCGAGACGTGCCCGGGCCTCGACGTCTGGGGGTTCGACGGTGCGCTCGGGTTCCCCCCGCACAGGCACCGGTGGGTGGAGGTCGGCCCGTGGTCGGTCGGCGCCGACGCTCGCTTCGAGGGCGCCCTCTACTCCTACGAGGAGATGCGCAACGCCGCCGAGCGCGACCTGGAGGCCGCTCGTGCCGGTGACCGCCTACACCCTGGGGTCATGGTCGGCTTCGACAACACCGCCCGTCGCGCCGTCAACCCGGACATCTGGTACGGCGCCAACCCGTACGCCTTCCGACGCTGGCTGGCCGCAGCAGTGGCGGCCGTGCAGCACCGGCCCCCCGGCGAACGTCTCGTGTTCGTCAACGCCTGGAACGAGTGGGCCGAGAGCGCGGTGCTCGAGCCCTCACAACGCCACGGGCACGGCTACCTGGGAGCCGTGCGCGACGTGGTGCTCGCCGGTGAGAAGGCGCCCGTCGATCCCCCGCCGGGGGAGGTCGCTCCCCGGGCGGAGGACGCTCAGCTGTCCACGAAGTAGCCCTGGACGTCAGCGATGACGTGGGCGTTGCCCGTGGCGTTGTAGATCGTGAGCTGACCGTTGGCCGGCAACCGGACGACCACGAGGTTGGGAGTGTCCTGACCGCTCACCCAGTTCACGTCGGAGGTGGAGGGCCGCGCCGTCCCGCCGGGGTAGACGGTGAAGAAGCTCTGGGCGGTCGACCCCGAGCTCGTGACGTTGAGCACCACCGCGGTTGCACCGGCCGGAACGCCGCCTTGCCCGGTGACCTGGATCGTCTTCGTGAGGCCCTGGCCGATGCTCGCGCCCGCGCCACCGGCGTTGCACTGGTTGGTCGTGACGAAAGCCGAGCTCGGCCGCGAGTCGCAGATCCGGGTTGGCGGGAGCGGGCTGAACGTGGAGCCGGGTGCGCCCGCTGACGACGCGCTCGTGATCCAGCCGCTGACGTCGAGGAGCACGTGGGCGGCACCCGTGAAGTTGAACACCGAGATCTGCCCACCGGTGCCCACGGGGATGATGATCCGGTTGGCCCGGTCAGCGCCCGCCTGCCAGTTGACGTTCGATGAGTTGGGCAGGGCCTGGCCGGTGGGCCAAGCCGTCATGAAGCTCGCCGCGGTGGGTTGCGTCACCGTGAGGTTGGCGATGATCGCCGCGACCCCGGAGCTCGGGATGCCACCCTGCCCGGTCACCTGGATGTTGCGCTGCCCGCCTTGGCCGAGGGAGCCGTCGCCCGGGCCGTCGTTGCACTGGTTGCTCGGCACGAAGCTCGAGATCGGTCGGGTGTCGCAGATCCGGGCCGGGGTCACGGGGTTGACGAGCCCGGCACCTGGTTGGGCAGGTGCGAAGTAGCCCTGGACGTCGACGATCACGTGGGCCTGGCCCAGCTGGTTGGCGATCGAGATCGCCCCGCCCGCCGACACAGGCACGGTGACGAGGTTGGCGAGGGCTTGCCCGGCCCGCCAGTTCAGGTTCGACGCGTTCGGGAGCGCTCCACCGGCGGGCCAGACGGTGAGGAAGCTGTCGGAGCTCGTCTCGGTGGCCGTCACGTTCAACACGACCGCGCTCGCCCCGCTCGGCACCCCGCCCTGGCCGGTCACCTGCACGTTGCGCTGCCCACCCGTACCAAGTGCGCCTTCACCGGGCTGGTCGTTGCACTGGTTGGACGGGACGAAGCTCGAGATCGGGCGGGTGTCGCAGATCCGGGCCGGCGACAGCGCGTGGTACGCATCGGTGGGGGCGGGGCCGGGATCGGTCACCGACCAGCCGATGTCGCGCAGCATGCCCTGTGTGACGGAACCGACGGCGTGGATCGCCTGGCCCGACTGGACGACAGGCGTCATGAGGGCGTTGGGCCCCGTCGTGTAGGTGGCCTCGTCCAGGTGGCCGGCGGAGGAGCCGGACTGGAAGGTGTTGGGCGCGTAGAGGATCGGACGGGTACCGCCGTTGCCGGCGATGCCGCTCGCACCTCCCCACCGCAACCCGGAGGTGAGCGCCGTGCCGATGGCCGTCGATCCGTTGGCGAAGCTGGTCAGCCGGTTCCCCGCCACGTTCTCGACGTAGCGGTCGTAGATCTGCGGCGGGGTGCCGTACGAACCGGCCGAACCCGACTTCTGGAAGCTGGTCACGTGGCCCACGCCGTGGAGGAGCTCGTGGAGGACGACGGTGACGAAGTCGATCTGGCCCGCTCCGGGCGCTCCGTCGGTGCCGAAGTACCAGTTGGCGCTCGAATCCACCTGCATGTTGATGTCGTGGGGTCGGGCCTGCCCGTTGATGGCGCAGAACGAGGGCGTGTTCACGGTCGGGCAGAGGTCGCTCCCGCGCAGCGCGTTGACGAGCGCGATCGGGTACACCGCGCCGTCGACGGGCAGGTCGAGGCCGGCCTGGTCGGCGAACCCGAGCGCCGGGCCGGCCGAGCCGAGCTGGCTGCCGGGCAGGTCCGACATCGACACCCGGACCTCGATGGGCACCGCGGAGACGAGGTACGAACCGAGGATTGCGGTGGCGTGGTTGAACGCCGTCTGCGCGGCCCCGCTGAACCCGGTGAACTGGGTGCTGATGGTCGCGTTGCCGGTGGGCGGCACGCTCGGCACCAACCCCGGGGCAGGGACGACGGGCTGATCGCCCACCGGCGCCGGCGCGAAGTCCGTGGAGCCGGGTGGCACCTCGACCGGCACGAGTGTGGGCTCCTCGGCCCCGGCCGCGGTGGGCACCAGCGCCGTGCCGACGGCGACCATCGCGGTGGCTGCGAGCCACGCAGTGAACTTGATCTTCATCGCTCCCCCAGGGCAGGTGGTGCACCGATGGTAGGTGCCGTCGACAGGCGGTCGGCGCGCCGCGTCGCCACTGGTCGGCTCATCCCCCGCTGGAGGCTCGCCCAGTCGTGGAAGCCCTCAGCTGGCGGCGCGCAGCTTGCGGGTCCGGGCGGCGAAGATCACCGCACCGGCGGCGCCGGCGGTGGCGGCCGCAGCCAGGCCCCCGAGGTAGGCGCCCTTGTGGCCCGCGATCAGGCTGCGGATCGCCCGCCGCTCACCCTTGGCCGACACGTTGGCGAGGATGTCGGCCAGCAGGCCGGGCGCCGGCTCGAGCACCTCGGTGCGCATGTTGCGCAGGGCCCGGAGCAGCCGGCGATACTGCACGAGCTCGGCCTGGCACTGCAGGCACTGCTCCACGTGGGCTCGCTGCTCGCCCCCCAGCAGGGCCGACCCGTCGGCGGCGGCCGACAGTTCGGCGGTGAGGTCCTCACACCGCATCGGCGGCCTCCTCCACGTTGCGGACGAAGAGATCGTCGCGCAACTTCTTGCGAGCCCGGTGGAGCCTGACCTTGGCGGCCGTCTCGGAGATGCCGAGCTCGCCGGCGATGGCCTCGTGGGGTAGGTCGTAGATGTCCCGGAGCACCACCACCTGGCGGAGCTTCGGCGGCAGGGCCTCGAGCGCCAGCGTGAGCCGCGACCGCAGTTCGGAGGCGTCGGACTGCACCTGCGGGTTGTAGTTGGCCCGCTCGTCGATGACCGGGTCGCTGTCCTTCAGCTCCTCGTGGCGGTGCTTGGTGCGCCGGCCGAGGTGCGTGTTCGCGCAGTTCGCGGTGATGCGGTACATCCAGGTGGAGAACTTGGCGTCTCCACGGAACCGCTTCAAGCCCTTGAAGGCTCGGAGGTAGGCCTCCTGCACCACGTCTCGCGCGTCCTCCTCGTTGCCGGTGAGCCGGAGCGCGAGGGTGTAGGTCTCGGCGTAGGTGACGCGCACCAGCTCATCGAATGCGTCGGCATCACCGTCGCGAGCGGCGGTGACCAGATCGGCCACGTCGTGTGGCATCGATGGTTCCGACCGGGAGGGCATCACCAAAGGTTACGGAGTTACCCGCCGGTAGCCAGCAGGGACCCGAGGCGCGAAGGAGCCCGGGCCCCCACGGGACCCGGGCTCGCCTGCGATGAGACTGCTCGCTGCTAGCGGGTTTCCTTGTGGACCGTGTGGCTGCGGTCCCAGCGGCAGAACTTCTTCATCTCGATGCGCTCGCGGTCGTTCACCTTGTTCTTGGTGGTGATGTAGTTCCGACGCTTGCACTCGGTGCACTCGAGGGTGACCGCGATGCGCTTCTCTCCGGCCTTGGCCATTGGTCTGCTCCTACTTGATGATCTTGGTGACGCGACCGGCGCCGACGGTGCGGCCGCCTTCGCGGATGGCGAACCGGAGGCCTTCGTCCATGGCGATGGGGTGGATGAGCTCCACGGTCATCACCGTGTTGTCACC
>JALYWQ010000489.1 GCA_030852625.1 Actinomycetota bacterium | reverse complement strand
GGTGAGGTCGAGGATGATGTCGACGATGTCGGCCTTCTTGGCCCGAGACGGCGGCTTGCCGCCGAGGGCCTGCGCGATGGCCACGAGCTCGTCGCGGTCCTTGCGCTCGAGGGTGGCCCGTTCGAGGGCGGTGGAGTCGACGCTCATGGAGATGGACACCTCGGGGAGAAGGGGGTTGGAGCGGAGGGCGGCCGTTGTCGCACGGCGGGCTGCGTGGGGAGCGGCGCTCGAGCGCAGGTCGCCGACGGGGCGGCGGGGAGGAGGACCGGCCGGCGCTCGATGGCGAACCTGGCCCCCCAGAAGGATCGGTCGTCACCGTAGCGCGGGGCCGTCGTCGGCCGGAAACCCTGGGCGTTACGTCCGGCACCGGCTCATCCGCCAGACTCAGCGGATGGCGGCCGAGCGACAGACCATCGTCACCCTCGACCTCGAGGGCGTCCTCGTCCCCGAGATCTGGGTCGCCGTTGCCGAACGCACCGGGATCGACGGCCTGCGCCGCACCACGCGGGACGAGCCCGACTACGACGTCCTCATGCGCTACCGGCTCGACATCCTCGCTGAGCACGGCCTCTCCATGTCGGCCATCGCGGAGGTGATCGACGGCCTCGGACCGCTGCCCGGCGCGACGGCGTTCCTCGACGAGCTCCGCCGCCGAACCCAGGTCATCATCCTCTCGGACACCTTCGAGCAGTTCGCCGCGCCGCTCATGGCCCACCTCGGCATGCCGACGGTGTTCTGCCACCGGTTGGTGGTGGAGGACGACCGCATCGTCGACTACCGACTCCGCCAGCCCGACCAGAAGCGCAAGTCGGTCGAGGCGCTCCGCGGCCTCGAGTACAAGGTGATCGCCGCCGGCGATTCCTACAACGACACCACGATGCTGGCCGCGGCCGACGCCGGGTTCCTGTTCCGGGCGCCCGACAACGTGATCGCCGAGTTCCCCCAGTACCCCGCGCTCACCGAGTACGACGAGCTGCTCGAGGCCGTCACCGCCCAGCTGAGCGACGCCTGAGCGCCCCTCGGGCTACAGCCCGAGCGGGAGCTGGTTGGCGTTGATCGGATCGCCCGTGGCCAGCTTGAGATCGGGCATGCCGGTGGCCCGGGCGTACCGCATGGCCATGGCGACGTCGGTGAAGTTGAGCAGCCCGGTGTCGGGGAAGATGCTGATCGAGGAGAGGACCCCGGCGGCCAGCCCGTCGTAGGTCTGCAGCCCCATCCCCGAATCGCCGGGGACGCCGGGCAGCAGGGTGATCGCCTGCCGCAGCCACCCGCCGGCGGTGTGGTTGCCGGCCGCGAACCCCCACATCGGCGAGAGCAGCGTGAGGCCCTGGCGCAGGCTCGAGTTGCCGTAGGCCCGATAGCCGTTGAGCGCGGGGGCGGTCGGGCTGGCGACGCCGACGGGCCCGCCCCAGTGGGGCACGGTGGGGTTGACCCGGTCGTGGTCACGAGGATCGATGCGGATGAGGGCGAAGTCGTTGTGGGCACAGGCGAGCGGGTCCCGCTCGCCGTTGGCCTCCATCGCCGCCCAGGACGAGTACGCCAGGGTGCCGCGGTGCTCGGCGCCCGCGATCGTGACGGGGGTGCCGAGCGGGCGGCTCTCGGTGGCGCAACCGTTGGTGTCGGTCTGCTCGCCGAGGCCGGCGCAGTGCGCGGCCATCCCGAGGTACAGCTCACCGGCCCGGTGGTACACGTAGTTGGCCGTGCACTGGCCGTTGCCGGTCACGACCTGCACCCCCGGCCGGATCGTGGCCTGGGCGGCCGGCACGAAGGTCGGCTGCGCATCGGCGTCGGGGGCCAGCCCCAACCCGCCCGCGAGCGCCACGAGGCTCATCACGATGACCGACACCGCCCGCCGACCCATCCGTGTTCGCACCCGTTCTCCCCTCGTCGTCACCAGTCGTCCAGTGTGCCCGACCCAGAGCCGATCTTCGCCGCGGGCCGACCGGTTCCTCCCGAACGGGACGAACCAGAAGCTCTTCCCCAGCTACAGGGCCCGTTCGACGTAGGCCTGGACGGCGGCGAGGTCGGAGGGAAGGACGTCGTAGCGCTCGGGGCGATCGAACAGGTCGCCCAACCGGTCGGGCAGGGTCGGGCGGACCCCGGTGGCCTGCTCCACGGCGTCGGGGAACTTGGCCGGGTGGGCGGTGGCCAGGCACACCATCGGGATGTCCGGGTCGGTGCGGCAGGCCCGGGCCGCACCGATCCCCACCGCGGTGTGGGGGTCGACGAGCAGTCCGGTGCGCTCGTGGAGGTCGCGGATGATCTCGATGGTGGCGGCGTCGTCGATGCTCGCCGCCGCGAACCGTTCGTCGCGCGGCGCCTCGACGCTGCCGACGCCACGGAACCGCTCGAGCAGCTCCACGGTGCGGTCACCGTCACGCCCGAGCAGCTCGAACAGGAGGCGCTCGTGGTTGGAGCTCACCTGGATGTCCATCGACGGGCTGAGGGTGGGCACGACCTCCGCCGCCACGAGGGAGCCGGTGGCCACCCACCGAGCCAGGATGTCGTTGGCGTTCGACCCGATCACCAGTTGGTCGATCGGAGCACCCATGCGGTCGGCGATCCAGCCCGAGAAGATGTTGCCGAAGTTGCCGCTGGGCACCGCGAAGGAGCAGCGACCCAGGCGGTCCGATGCCGTGACGTAGTAGACGACCTGCGCCATCACCCGGGCCCAGTTGATCGAGTTCATGGCCGACAGGCGGACACGATCGCGGAAGGCGGCATCGGCGAAGCAGGCCTTCACGAGGTCCTGGCAGTCGTCGAAGGTGCCTTCGATGGCCACGTTGTGGACGTTGGGCTCGTCGACGGTGGTCATCTGCCGGCGCTGCACGTCGCTCACCCGTCCGGCGGGGTGCAGGACCACGATGTCGAGGGTGGACCGGCCCACGCACGCCTCGATGGCTGCCGAACCGGTGTCGCCCGACGTGGCCACCACGATCGTGGCCCGCTCCGACCGGGCCGTGAGCTCGTGGTCGAACAGCCGACCGACGAGCTGCAGGGCCACGTCCTTGAACGCCAGCGTGGGGCCCCAGAAGAGCTCGAGCACGTGCAGGTCGTCGACCTCCACGATGGGGCACACGTCGGGGTGTTCGAAGGAGGCGTAGGCGGCCTCGACGATGGCCACGAAGGCGTCCCGCTCCATCGACCCCTCGACGAAGGGCCACATGACCTCGACCGCCACGTCCTGGTAACGCCGGTCGGTGGTGCGGTCGGCGGCCAACGTGGGCCACCGGTCGGGGATGTAGAGGCCGCCGTCGTTGGCCAGGCCGGCGAGCAGGACGTCACCGAAGTCGAGCTCCGGGGCCCGGCCCCGCGTGGACACGTAGCGGACCACGGCGGTCAGCGCTCGTCGCCGATGACGCGGAGGACCGAGTCGATCCGCTCGACGGCGTCGAGCGCCTGGAGGTCGGCGAGGGTGGACCGGAGGTCCGCCTCCCGGGCCCGGTGGGTGATGAACACCAGTCGGGCGGCTCCACCGAGGCCCTCCTGCTCCATCGACCGGATCGACACGCCGTGGTCGCCGAAGACGCCGGCCACCTTGGCGAGGACGCCGGGGCGGTCGATGACGTCGAGGCTCAAGTAGAAGGCCGACTCGACGTCGTCGATCGGTCGGACGGTGGCTTCGGCCAGTGCGCCGACGGAGGCGTGCGATCCCTTGTGGCGGTTGATGGCGGCGTCGATGAGGTCGCCGAACACCGCGCTGGCGGTGGGGAAGCCGCCGGCGCCCCGTCCGTAGAACATGAGGTCGCCGACCGCGGCGCCCTCGATGAAGACGGCATTGAAGCTCTCCCGCACCGACGCGAGGGGATGGTCCACCGGCACCATCGCAGGGTGCACCCGCACGCCGATCTCGCCGGTGTCGGCCTGGTCGGCGACGGCCAGCAGCTTGATCACGAAGCCCATCCGCTCGGCCACCTCGATGTCGCTGGCGGTGATGCCGCTGATGCCCTCGAGGTGCACGTCGGACGCGCTGATCGCGGCGCCGAACGCGATGCTGGCGATGATGGCGGCCTTGGCCCCCGCGTCGTGGCCCTCCACGTCGGCGGTGGGGTCGGCCTCGGCGAAACCGAGCGACTGGGCCTCGGCCAGGGCGTCCTCGTAGGACGCCCCTGCTTCGGTCATGCGCGTGAGGATGTAGTTGGTGGTGCCGTTGACGATCCCCATCACCCGGGTGATGCGTTCGCCGGCCAGGCTCTCGCGCAACGGGCGGATGAGCGGGATCCCCCCGGCCACGGCGGCCTCGAACAGGAGGTCGACCCCGGCGCCCTCGGCGGCCTGGAACAGCTCGGCGCCGGCGTTGGCGAGGAGCTCCTTGTTGCCCGTGATGACGGGCTTGCCGGCCTTGAAGGCGGCCAGGATCAGTTCACGGGCCGGTTCGATGCCGCCGATGACCTCCACGACGATGTCGATGTCGGGGTCGTCGACCACCGAACGGGCGTCGGCCGTGAGCAGGGCGGGGTCGATCACCGACGTGCGGGGCTTCGTGACGTCGGAGACGGCGATGCGGGTCACCTCCAGCCGCAGCCCGGTTCGGGCGGCGACCGACTCGCCCCGCTGGGCGATCAGCTCGACGAGGGCGGCGCCGACGTTGCCGGCACCCAGCAGACCCACGCGCACGAGGGTCGGTCCGTCATCGAGGAGGGGCGTCACGACGCTCCATCGTAGGGGGCCGGGCTGGCCACCTCCGATCCCGTTCCGGCCGACCGTCGCTAGACGAGGTCGTGGCGGAGCAGGTCGTCGTAGGTCTCGCGCTTGACGACGAGGCGGGCCTTGCCCTCCTGCACGAACACCACCGCCGGTCGCAGGACCTTGTTGTAGTTGGAGCCCATCGAGTGCCCGTAGGCGCCGGTGACGGGCGTGGCCAGGATGTCGCCGACGGCGAGGTCGGCCGGCACGTGGGCCTTGCGCACGAGGACGTCACCCGACTCGCAGTGCTTCCCGACGATCGTGACCGGTCGGGGCCGGGGGGCGTCGGCCGCGCGCGGGAGCACCGCCTCGTAGCCGCTTCCGTAGAGCACCGGGCGGGGGTTGTCGGACATGCCCCCGTCGACCGACACGTAGGTGCGGATGTCGGGGATGTCCTTGATGGTGCCGACCGTGTAGAGCGTGACGGCCGCCTGGGCGACGATGGCCCGGCCCGGTTCGGCCGACACCCGCGCCGTGATGCCGGCGTCGCGGCACGCCGACACGATGGCGGTCCCCCACTCGGTGATCGAGGGGGCCTGTTCGTCGCTGACGTAGGCCACGCCCAACCCGCCGCCGATCGACAGCTCGGGCAGCCCCATCTCCCGCACCCATGGCGCCACCACCTCGACGGCCTGGTGGAAGAAGTCGGCCACGAACACCTGCGAGCCGATGTGCATGTGGATGCCCCGCACCTCGACCGCAGGTGAGTCCTGGGCGCGGGCCACGGCGCTGGCCGCGTCGCCGGACGCCACGCCGAACCCGAACTTCGAGTCGATCTGACCGGTCTTCACGAACTCGTGGGTGTGGGCCTCCACGCCGGGGGTGACGCGCAGCAGCACCTCCGGGACGATCCCGTCGTCCTGGTGCAGGGCGGCCAGGCGGTCGAGCTCGTCGAAGCTGTCGATGACGATGCGGCCCACGCCGGCGGCTCGGGCCTGCCGGAGCTCCTCGGTCGACTTGTTGTTGCCGTGGAGGACGAGACGATCGGCCGGCACGCCGGCGGCCAGCGCGACGTGGAGCTCGCCGCCGGTGGCGACGTCGATGTGCATGCCCTCCTCGTGGGCCAGGCGGGCCATGGCCAGGCACAGGAAGGCCTTCGATGCGTAGGCCACGCCATCGCCGAAGGCGGCCACCGCCTCCTGGCAGCGGGACCGCAGGTGGGCCTCGTCGTACACGAACAGCGGCGTGCCGTGCTCCGCAGCCAGGTCGAGGAGGTCGCAGCCGCCGATGCGGAGCCGGCCGTCGTCGCCGATGGCCGCGGTGTCCGGCAGGAGGTGGCGCGGCAGCGGTGCGTGCGGGTCGACGGCGCCGGTCATCCGGGCCGCCTCACATCGACTCCGGGGCCGACACACCAAGCAGGTCGAGACCGATCGACAGGCCGATGCGGGCCGACTCCACCAACCACAGGCGGGCCTGGGTCAGCTCCGGGGGCACGTCACCGATCACGTAGCAGTCGTGGTAGAAGCCGTGGAAGCGGTCGGCCAGCTCCCGCACCCACGTGGTGACCTTGTGGGGAGCGCGGTCGCGGCAGGCGAGGGCCACCACCTCGGGGAGCTCGGAGAGCTTGCGCAGCACATCGAGCTCGCGTTCGTGCACGAGGAGGGACAGGTCGGCATCGCCGATGGGCGCCCGCTCCACGCCAGCCTCGGCCGCTCGCCGTCCGATGGAGTGGATCCGGGCGTTGGCGTACTGCACGTAGAAGACGGGGTTCTCGTTCGACTGCGCGGTGATGAGGTCGAGGTCGACGGTCTGGCGGGTGTCGAGCGACTGCAGCAGGAAGGTGAGGCGGGCGACGTCGGAGCCCACCGCGTCGACGAGGTCGTCGAGCAGCACGATGTCGCCGGAGCGCTTCGAGAGCCGCACCTCCTCCCCACCGCGCACGAGCAGGACGAGCTGGCCGAGGATGATCTCGAGCTCCTCGGCTTGGTGGCCGAGGGCCTGCACGCCGGCCTTGAGCCGCGACGCGTAGCCGTGGTGGTCGGCGCCCCAGATGTCGATGAGCAGCTGGTGGCCGCGGGCGTACTTGCTGCGGTGGTAGGCGATGTCGGGGAGCAGGTAGGTGGGCTCGCCGTCCGACTTCACGAGGACCCGGTCCTTGTCGTCGCCGTAGTCGGTGCTGCGCAGCCACACGGCGCCGTCGTCGTCGAACGCCGCGCCGGCCTTCCGGAGGTCGGCCAGCGTGGCCTCGATGGCACCGTCGTCCACGAGGCTCTGCTCCGAGAACCACGTGTCGAACTCGACGCCGATCTTCTGCAAGCTCCCGGCCAGGTCGCGCTTCACCCGCTCGTAGCCCCACGCCTGCGGGTCGGCGTCGCCAGGCATCTCGGCCGCCCACTCCCGGATGTACTCGCCCTGGTAGCCGTCCTCGGGGAGGTCGGTGCCATCGCGGCGAGCGGCCAGCGACGCTGCGAACAAGCCCATCTGCACGCCGCGATCGTTGAGGTAGTACTCGCGGTGCACCTCGTGGCCGCAGCGCTCGAGGATGTTGCAGAGGGAATCGCCGAACGCCGCCCAGCGGCCGCCGCCGGCGTGGAGGGGCCCGGTGGGGTTGGCCGACACGAACTCCACGTTGACCTTCAGCCCACCACCGAGATCGGGCCGCGCGTAGCCCTGCTCCCCTGCCGCGACGACCTCGGCCAGCAGCTCGTGCAGCCAGGTGTCGCGCAGGTGGAAGTTCACGAACCCCGGACCGGCCAGCTCCACCCGCTCCACGTGGGCCGGGAGGTCGGCGTTCAGGCGGTCGACGAGCTCCGTGGCCACCTCGCGCGGCGGCCGTCCGTGCTGCTTCGACGTGGACATGGCCACGTTGCTCGACCAGTCGCCGTGCTCACGTCGGGCCGGCCGTTCGAGGTGGATCTCGGCCGGCGCGTCGATGCCGGCGGTGGCCAGCGCAGCGCGCAGGGCGGTGGTGAGGGAGTCTCGGAGCACGGGTCGGCCTTCGGTTATCGCTGGAGGAGGGCGTTGACCCGGTCGACGAGGTCGAGGGGCTCGAAGGGCTTGGTGACGTAGTCGTCGGCACCGGCCTCCATGCCTGCCTTCACGTCGGCCGACTGGGCCTTGGCCGACAGCAGGATGATCGGGATCGACGCCGTGACCTCGTCGGCCTTGAGCGCCTGGACCAGCTCGAGGCCCGACACGTTCGGCATCATGATGTCGCTGATCACCAGGTCGGGCCGCTGGCTGGCGGCCAGCGCGATGCCCTCGGCCCCGTCGTGGGCCAGCAGCACCCCGAAGCCCTCGAGCTCGAAGTTGACCTCGAGCAGTCGGAGGATCACCGGATCGTCTTCGACGACCAGGATGGTGGGGGGCGGCATCGCCAGAGGTTACCCACGCTCCGCTCCGCCGCTGGCAGCCGTTGCCTTGGGTTGGCAGCCCATCCGGAATCTGTTAGGCATCCTCAACATGGTGTCGATCCGAGGGCGTGAGCTCGTGCTGGCCTACGACAAGGCCGAGGTCGTGCACGGGGTGACCGTCGAGCTGCGCCCTGGCCGGGTGACGGCCCTCCTCGGGCCGAACGGCAGCGGGAAGTCCACCGTGCTGCGCTCCTTGGCCCGGCTCCACCGGGCCCGGTCCGGTTCGATCGACGTGTGCGACGGTGCCGGCGGGCTCACCGACGCCGCGCCCTTGTCGGGCCGGGAGTTCGCTCGCCGGGTCACCCTGCTGTCCCAGTCCCGCCCCCACCCCTCCGGGTTGTCGGTGCGGGAGGT